>JAHFSN010000037.1 GCA_023265735.1 Spirochaetaceae bacterium
CCCCATCTCGGCCACCACCTGGCTCCTGGTCTACAAGGACCAGACCTACACCGGCAACCAGGCCAAGTCCGCCGCCGTGGTCAAGGCCATCTGGTGGATGCTCCACGAAGGCCAGGCCCTCAACGAAGGCCTGAACTACGCCAAGCTTCCCGCCAACGCCGTCAAGGTCGCCGAGACCCTGATCAAGTCGGTCACCTACAATGGCAAACCTCTCCTCTAAGGGAGCAGGTGCCGAAACTCTTCTTGCTTCCCCGGGGGCCTCGGCCCCTGGGGGACTGGGAAAGTCGGCCCGGGGTTTCCTCGCCAGAACCGCGGAAAGGGGCTTTCGCAGTTCGTTGATCTTCTCGGTGGTCCTCGTCTTTGCGGTGATCGTCGCGATGATGTTCAGCCTAACGATGTTCTCGTTGCCGGCGATCCAGCATACCGGCTGGTCGATCTTCACGGGAACCAACTGGGACCCCGCCAACGATCAGTTCGGCGCCCTTCCGTTCATTGTGGGGACCATTCTGACCTCTGTCCTTGCCTTGATTATTTCGTTTCCGTTTTCTCTGTCCATCGCCCTCTTTCTGGGCGAGTATCAGCGCAGCGGCTGGCTCGCGTCGCTGCTGACCACGGCCATTGAGCTCTTGGCCGGCATTCCGTCGATTATCTACGGAGCGTTCGGGCTCTTCGTCATGGTTCCCCTCATGCAGCAGTGGGAACTCACCATGGTGTCTAGCGGCGTCATTCCTCTGGGCGTTGGCATCCTGACGGCTTCCATCCTCTTGGCCATCATGATCATTCCCTACTCGGCGAGCTTGGCCCGGGAGGTCATCCGTCTGACTCCCCAAGACTTGAAGGAGGCCGCCTACGCCATGGGGGGGAGCCGCTTTGCGGTTATCCGCTTCGTCACCTTGCCGTATTCCTTCTCCGGTATCTTCGCTGGACAGCTGCTGGCCTTTGGCCGGGCCCTCGGAGAAACCATGGCCGTGGCCATGGTCATTGGCAATCAGAACATCATGCCCGAAGGCTTGTTCTCAGCGGGCAGCACCATCGCGACCGTGATCGCCAACGAGTACCCCGAAGCCTCGGGGGTCCACATCGCCGCCCTCACCGAGATCGGCCTCATCCTCTTCTTGATCACCATCGTCTTCGGCTTCGCGGGTCGCATCATCATCAACCGCATGGGAATGAGGGGGACGGCATGACTCTTCGCAACCGACTCAAGGCACGGTTGGGATTCAACCGCGTCGTCTCCTCCGTTTTCACAGGCATCGTGACTTTCTTTTCTCTGCTCATGGTGGTTCCTCTGGTCCTCATCCTTTCGTTCATCACGATCAAGGGCGTCACCCAGCTTCACTGGGCCCTTTTCGTGTCCGACGAGCGGGGAGGGGGCATCTTGAACGCCATCGTCGGCAGCGGCGAGATGGTTCTGATCGCGGTGGTCCTGGCGGTGCCCGTGGCCGTCCTCACCGGCGTCTACCTTGCCGAAGCCCGCAACAGCAAGATCGCCGAGGTGATGCGGATCACCGTCGACGTGTTCCAGGGGATTCCCTCCATCGTGTTGGGCATCATCGCCTACGTCTGGCTGGTCGTTCCCCTTCGCAGCTTCTCGGGTCTGTCCGGGGCCGTGGCCCTGGCCATCATGA
The DNA here is from genome assembly GCA_023265735.1 of Spirochaetaceae bacterium. Taxonomy (GTDB): domain Bacteria; phylum Spirochaetota; class Spirochaetia; order JABEVK01; family JABEVK01; genus JAIFLN01. Next base: position 1,629 of record JAHFSN010000037.1, read on the forward strand.
TGATCCCCATCATCATCAAGAACACCGAAGAAAGTCTCATCCTCGTCCCTGCCCAGATGAAGGAAGCCGCCTACGGCCTGGGGGCCCCTTTTCACAAGGTCATCCTGCAGATCGTCCTCCCGGCCGCCATGTCCGGGGTCCTCACCGGTATCCTTTTGGCCACCGCGCGCATCCTGGGCGAGACCGCGCCCCTCCTGTTCACCTCGTTTGGCGGACCCGACCTGAACTACAACCTCACCCGACCCATGGAAGCCCTCCCCCCGCTGATCTTCAAGTACGCCCAGTCCCCCCGGGACGACTGGGTGGCCACCGCCTGGGCGTCGTCGTTCGTCCTGGTGGTCGTCGTCCTATTCCTCAATCTTCTGACAAAGTTGGTTTTGCGCCGATGGAAGCACTAGCCGCCGAAAAGCCCATCCTCGACGTCCGCTCTCTGAACGTCGTCTATGGCGAGACCCCCGCGTTGAAAGAGATCAACATCTCGTTTGCCCGCAACAGCCTTCACTCCATCATCGGACCGTCGGGCTGCGGCAAGTCCACGTTCGTCCGCTGCTTTAACCGGATGCACGAGCTGCAGGGCGAGGCCAAGGTCACGGGCCAGATCCTCCTCGACGGCGACGATATCCTCACCGACGACCCGTTCTCGGTGCGGCTGCGCATTGGCATGGTCTTCCAGCGGCCCAACCCCTTTCCCAGCCTCAGCATCGCCGACAACGTCCTATCGGGGTTCCTTATCAACGGCATCCGACCCAAGAAGGACGAGGCCGACGCCATCGTCGAGACCGCCCTACGCAAGGCCTCGCTCTGGGACGAGGTCAAAGACAAGCTGAAGAAGCGGAGCATGTTCCTCTCGGGAGGGCAGCAACAGCGGCTCTGCATCGCCCGGGCCCTCGCGGTGGAACCCGAGGTGCTCCTCCTCGACGAGCCCACCTCGGCCCTGGACCCGATTTCCACCGGGTCGATCGAGGAACTCATGCTCGAGCTCAAGAAGTCCGTTACCATCGTCTTGGTGACCCACAACCTGTCGCAGGCGGGCCGGGTCTCGGACTACGCGGCATTTTTCCTCCTCGGTGAACTCATCGAATACGGCAGCGGATCGACGTTCTTCATCAACCCGAAGGACTCCCGGACGGATGCGTATCTTGCCGGCCGCTTCGGCTGATCCCCTGTGCTTGGATCTCGGCGTTTTGGCTTCGCCTCACGGCGGACTCCGGTGCTCGCCGTACTAAGTGTACGGCTGCGCTCCTCGCCTTGTTCAGCTTTGCCAAAACACCGATCTCCTGCGCACAGGCCTGCACGGGCTTTGCTTCGCTCGCCGGCTGGTTGGATGCGGGCCTTTAGCTGGACACGGATTTCCGGCGCACAGGCCTGCACGGGCTTCGCTTCGCTCGCCTGCTGATGGGATGCGGGCCTTTGGCTGGACACCGATCTCCGGCGCACGGTTCTACACGGGCTTCGCTTCGCTCGCCACCTGGTGTAGTCGCTCATCGGCGAGAAGTGGATTGAGTCCCGTCTGGTCCGGGTAATCCTGGCAATTCCTCAAGGTTTCACCATCTCAACCCGATAATGGGGCCAACCGGTACGCGTTTAAGCGGTTCGGGCTCTTCTTGTTGATATTTCCAAAATTTCCAAAATTGTTTAAATCTTCATTGACAAAAATCCAAAATGGCCATAACGTCTAAATAGTTTAAACTCTCTTATATTTACAACAGTCTAGTTCAAGGAGTACTTCTTATGAAGACTTCGCGAGTGTTCTCTTGGGGATTGGTCGTGCTCGTGGTCGCCGCTTTGGCGGCGTGCAGCAGCCCCTCCTCCTCTGCATCGGGGGGAAGTGGTGGATCCAGTTCGGCTCCGGCGAAGAGCCTTGTGATCACCATCGGGGACAACATCAACGCCCGTGACATTGCCCCTGCATTGAGCATGACGGCGGTCAGCTACACCGTTTCCGGTGTGGGACCCTCGACCACCTTTGGTCCGACGACCGTCACGGCGGGCACGGCGACAATTTCCAACCTGGAGACGGGATCGTGGACAGTTACCGTCAATGCGTACAACGGGGATACGACTCCGACTCTCATCGGAAAGGGAACGGCGGGCGCTACGGTCAGTTCGGCGGCCTCGACGCCGGTGTCCATTTCTGTGCTTCCCGTGTCCGGCAACGGTACCTTGAACCTGACGGTGACGTGGCCCGCCGCGCAAATCAGCGGCACTCCCTCGATCCAAGCGACCTTGAGTCCAGCCTTCTCATCCCCGATTTCGCCGTCTGCGTGGACGGTGAATTCCGGCACGGGGACGGGTACCTACCTTAGCACCGCCAATTCCGTCCCCACGGGATACAGCACCCTCGTCCTGAATCTTCTGGACAGCGCGGGAAGCAAGGCGTGGGTGGTCGATACCGTACGGATCATCGACCAACAAACCACCTCGGGAACGTACGCGCTGTCGAACTTGAACCAAGCCGGCGGAGCTCTCGTCGTCAACGTCACCACGAATCTTCAGAATCCTTTGACCCTGTCCCTGGCGGGAACCACGTCGCCCTACTTGGCCAATGGAAGTTCCGAGACCCTGACGGTCACCGTGGTCGACAGTTTGGGGAATCCCGTCACCGGGACCGTGACCTACCTCTGGTACGTCGACGGCGTCGTCAAGCAGACTTCGGCAAGCAACAGCTACAGCTACACCGGCAACAGGGGCAGCTACAGCAACTATTCGGCGAGTATTGCCGTCGTGGCCTACACGCCGTCCGGCTCCTACGGGAGCGTCAACGTCTATCAGAAGGTGCAATAACGCTCCATGGAACGCCCTGGGAAAGGTTTCTCAGGGCGTTCCGATCTGAGGATTGAGCCAAGAGGATGAAATGAACTTGCGCGGCTCGAGAGAGCAATCACGAAGTCGAGGTGGATGCCTCCTCCTTTTTGTCGCCCTGGCCTTCGTCGCCTGCGCGACTCCCACCTCTTTGTCTTCTGCCGGAAGCTCCTCGGATTCCGTCGGCGCCCTCACCCTGAGCATTGGTGATGGGACTTCGGGCAGCCGAACCCTAGTCCCCAACGTCAGCATGATCGTTGACAGCTACACGATCACAGGAACGGGGCCCGGCGGCGCCAACTTCAGCCAAACCGTGACATCGACTTCGACCTCCATCCCCAACTTGAAATTGGGGAGCTGGACAATTTTGGTCCAGGCCCTCAACGCCACACCGACAGTGATTGGAAGCGGGCAGGCTTCCGTTTCCGTGACGACGGGTTCAAACCCCGTGTCGATCACCGTCACTCCGGTGACCGGAACGGGAACCCTGAGCCTCGGCGTCACCTGGCCCTCCAGTGTCGTCACCAATCCGTCCTTGACGGCCACCTTGACTCCTCCTGGCGGCGGCTCGTCGAACCTCCCCATGGTCATCTCCGGGTCCCAGGCGCTCTACACCGCCAGTCTTCCCAACGGATACAACACCTTGAGCCTGGCCCTGTCCGACAACGGGACCCTCATCACGACGGCCGTGGACGTCGTCAGAATCGTGGCGGGTCAGGTGACGTCGGGGACCTACGCCTTCACGAACGTCAACTTGGCTTCTGGAACGGCGACGATCACCGTGACACAAAACCTCATGAATCCTCTGCTCGCGACCATTTCCGGAGCCCCCGCGACCCAGAGCCTAGGCACAAGTTCCACGCTCACGGCGTCGGTCTCCAACTACACCGGGAGCATCAACTACACCTGGTACGTTAACGGTGTCCCTTCGGGCACGGGGCCGTCCTTTCCCTTTGGGATCTCCCGTGGCGTTGGCACCTATCTGATTACGCTCACGGCCTTTAGCGCCGACGGAACCCAGGCCGGCAGCGCGTCGGCCACGGTCCAGATTGTGACGGGGACCTTCCCCGGTTTGGCCGGAACCGTCACGACCCTGGCCGGAGCCACCACCGCCGGAAGCGCCAACGGCACGGGAACCAGCGCCCGATTCAGCGCTCCTTCGGGGGCCGTCACCGACCTCAACGGCAATGTGTACATCGCCGATACCACGAACAACATGATCCGAAAGATCAACGTCAGTACGGGCGTCGTGACGACTGTAGCGGGTTCGACAACGGCGGGTTCAGCCGATGGAACCGGAACCGCCGCCAGTTTTAGAGGACCGATTGGCATTGCCACCGACGGGACCAACCTCTACATCGCCGATACCTCCAACAACATGATTCGGAAGATCGTGATCAGCACCGGTGTTGTGACCACTCTGGCCGGGTCGACAACGGCCGGGACGACGAACTCGACGGGACCCGCGGCTCGGTTCCGCGGTCCCACGGGGTTGGCGACGGACGGCGTCAACCTCTACGTGGCCGACAAAGGGAACAACCGGATCCGCAAAGTCGTGATCAGCACGGGTGTGGTGACGACGTTGGCGGGGGCCGCCGCGGGTTCGGCCAACGGCACGGGAACGGCCGCCACGTTCAGCTCTCCCAGCGGGATCGCCATCGACGGATCCAATCTCTACGTGGCCGACACCTCGAACAACATGATCCGCCAGATCGTGATCGGCTCGGCCGTGGTAACCACTCTGGCCGGGGCCACCACCTCTGGTTCCACCAACGGAACCGGAACCGCGGCCCGGTTCAGCGGCCCGACAGGGGTCACCAGCGATGGGACCAACCTCTACGTTGCGGATAGAACGAACAAAATGATCCGGAAACTCGTGACGGCGACCGGTGTGGTCACCACGTTGGCCGGTTCGACGACGTCGGGGTCGGTCAATGGGACGGGGACGGCGGCCCGGTTCAACGCGCCTTACGCGGTCAGTACCGACGGTCTCAACGTTTACGTGGCCGACACCACCAACAACATGATCCGCCAGATTCAGTGAGGGGATCCCGGTTCACCGTTTCGCGTAGACTCGGGCCAGGACGAACAAGACGTCGCTGAGGCGGTTTATCCACCGGGCCGCCGTCGTCAGGTCGACCCGGGCCTCGGCCCGGATGAACGCCACCAGTGAGCGCTCGGCTCGTCGGCATACGGTCCGAGCGACGTCGCACCACGCGGCCTTCTTGGTTCCGCCGGTCAGGACAAAATGGGGCTTCAGCTGGACCCGCGACATCAGGGCCCTTTCCCACACCTCCAGGGCCTCCACATCGTCGCCGGTGACACGCGTCAATTTCTGGTAGACCGGCGAGGTGACCTCCCCCTGGGCGCTGAGCCCAGGGTCGGTGGCCACCAGTGAGCCAATGGTGAGGAGGAGCCTCTGGGCCTCCTCCAGCGGGCGGCGCCCGGAGCCCAGGTGCTTAACGACACCCAGCCAGCTTCCCAGTTCGTCCAAATCACCCAGCAGCCCGAAGACCGGAGCGTTCTTCCAGTCTTGGCGGCCCGAGTAATCGCTGGTGCGGCCTCCGTCGCCGGTGCGGGTGGTCACCTGCTCGAAATCGATGCTCACGGGTGTTCCTCCTAGGACAGGGTCTGCGAAGGCTGGGGCGCTTCCAGATAGCTGTCGTCCTTGAGTTTGACACCGGAAACCCGAAGGAGGAAGGCTCCCCGGATCAGGTTGACCAGGGTCTGGGCCGCCGTCTCGAAGGGGAGACCCGCGGGGCGGATGTTGGAAACGCAGTTGCGGTCGGCGTTTTGGAGGCCCCGGTGAGGGTTCCAGGTCAGGTAGGCCCCCAGGCTGTCGGGGGAACTGAGGCCCGGCCGTTCTCCCACCAGGATAACGGTAACGGCGGCCTGAAGGTGAAAGCCGATATCGTCGGCCAGGGCCACCCGGCTCTGGGTCGCGCAGACCAGGGGAGCCAGGGAGTAGCGCTTGGCCCGGATCAGAGGCACCAGGATCTCGAGGAGGGGGGCGGCCTGCCTCTCGACGGCCTGGGACGAGAGCCCGTCGGCCACGATGAGTCCCACGTCAAAACCGCTGGCCTCCCTGGGATAGGCCGCCAGACGCTGGGCCCCGTCGGCGTTCAGCAGACGCCCGCGGTCGGGGCGGCGCAGGTACTCGTCCCGGTCCTGCACCTGCGACGAGACCTCGAGCACGTCCATCCCGAGACGCTGGGCCGCATCCCGGACGGGCGAGAAGTCGCAGGACATTTGGACGGCGTCCCGGGCCCTCGCGTGGGCCAGCTGAAATTCCAGGAGAGGCGCCGTGGGGAGGGAGGAACCGGCCCGGCCCAAGGCGATCCGGGCGTCGGTCCATTTCTGAAGTCCTAACCAGGGATCGTCCAGTTCGTTCTTCATAGGGCGGTCCAGTGGGGGAGGTAGCGGCTGGCGGGGCTGGGCGCCAGGGTCAGTCCCAGGGCGCCCTTCTCGGCGATGCCCTGGCGGAGAAGCCAGGCCTCGAACTCCGGGGCGGGCCGCAGGCCCAGCACCTTCCTCAGGTACCAGGCGTCGTGGAAACTGGTGCTCTGGTAGTTGAGCATGATGTCGTCGGCCCCCGGCACCCCCATGATGAAGTTCACCCCCGCCATCCCCAGAAGGCTGAGGAGGTTGTCCATGTCGTCCTGGTCGGCCTCGCTGTGGTTGGTGTAGCAGATGTCGCAGCCCATGGGGACGCCCAGAAGTTTGCCGCAGAAGTGGTCTTCCAGGCCGGCCCGGATGATCTGCTTGCCGTCGTAGAGGTACTCAGGGCCGATGAACCCCACCACTGTGTTCACCAGAAGCGGCTCGAAGGCCCGGGCCACGCCGTAGGCCCGGGCCTCGCAGGTCTGCTGGTCGAGGCCGTGGTTTCCCTCGGCCGAGAGGGCGCTTCCCTGGCCCGTTTCAAAGTACATGACGTTTTGGCCCACGGTGCCCCGGTTCAGTTCGAGGGCCATGCCCCGGGCCTCCCGCAGCAGGTCGAGAGTGATGCCGAACGAGCGGTTGGCGGCCTCGGTGCCGGCGATGGACTGGAAGACGAGGTCAACGGGGGCGCCCTGTTCCATGCAGGTGATGGCGTTGGTCACGTGGGTGAGGACGCAGGTCTGCAGGGGTGCATCGAGCTTCTGCCTCAGGGAATCGAGCATGGACAGGAGGGTGGTCACCTGCCGGGGGTTGTCTCCGGCCGGGTTGATGCCGATGACGGCGTCGCCGGACCCGTACATGAGGCCATCAAACACGCTGGCCAAAATGCCCTTGGGGTCGTCGGTGGGGTGGTTGGGCTGGAGCCGAGTCGAAAGCCGCCCGGGGAGCCCGATGGTATTGCGGAACCGGGTCACCACCTGACATTTGGACGCCACGGCCACGAGGTCCTGGTTGCGCATCAGTTTCGAGACGGCGGCGGCCATTTCGGGGGTGATCCCCGGGGCGGCGGCCGCCAGCACGTCGGGTGTCGTGGAGTCGGCCAGCAGCCAGTTGCGAAACTCGCCCACCGAAAGCCCCTTCAGGGGCACGAAGGCCGAGGCGTCGTGGGTGTCGAGGATGAGGCGGGTGACCTCGTCGGCCTCGTACGGCACCAGGGGATCGGAGAGGAAGGCGTCGAGGGGGACCTCGGCGAGGGCCATCTTGGCCGCCACCCGCTCTTCGGCGCCCTGGGCCGCCAAACCCGCCAGTTCGTCGCCGCTCCGGGCCGGTGTGGCCTTGGCCATAAGGGTCCGCAGATCGGGGAACGTCCAGCTGTTGTGGCCTGTCTTGATCGTCGCTAGTTTCATGGTAACCTGATACTACAAATTTGTATTAAGTCCAAAATTGGTTTACAAAATTGTCAGTTCAAGACTCAGGATACCTCTCCTCGGCAGGAAAAATCAACCAGATTCGGGGGCGTCAGCCCGGTTTTGGCCAAAAGGAGCCGGAGGAACGCTTCTTGCAACGCGACGGGGATAAGGAGCTTCTTATGAACCAAGAATCCCACGACGCGGACGCCAAACAGCTTCACAGCATGGGCTACGCACAAGAGCTGTCCCGGAGAATGGGCGGGTTCTCCAACTTCGCCATTTCGTTTTCCATTATCTGTATCTTGGCTGGCGGGATCACCGCCTTTGCCGCCGGCTTTTCGTCGGTAGGCGGCGGAGCCATCGGTATCGGCTGGCTGGCCGGCGGTGTCTTTGCCATTCTGGTCTCCCTGGCCATGGGACAGATTGCTTCCTCGTACCCCACCGCGGGCGGTCTCTATCATTGGAGTTCGATTTTGGGAGGGAAGACCTGGGGTTGGTACACGGCCTGGTTCAACCTTCTCGGGCTGATCTTTGTGACTTCGTCGGTCGACGCCGGCGTCTTCCAGCTCTTCCGGGACCTCGTCGTGAACGGCATCTTCAGCGTTGACGTGGCAAACTGGGCCGCGGGCAGCGCGATTTGGATCGGCGGCGTGGCCGTCATCCTCGTCCTCCACGCCCTGCTCAACCACTTTGGAATCAAGCTCACCACGACGCTCACCGACTTCAGCGGGTACTTCATCCTGGTGGTTGCCGTGGTGCTGACCATCTCTGTCCTCGTGTTCTCCCCGGTTCCCCTGGACTTCTCCCGGCTCGTGACGTTTACCAACTACACGGGTGACGCCGGCGGAGGCGTCTGGCCCCAGAATGGAAACCTCTTCCTCTCGGGCGTCCTCGGACTGCTGCTGGTCATCTACACCATCACCGGTTTCGACGCCTCGGCCCATACCTCCGAAGAGACCAAGGACGCCGCCACTAACGCTCCCAAGGGTATGTGGCGGTCGGTGGTCATCTCGGTGGTCTTCGGGTACATCATGGTCAGTTCCTTCGTCCTGGCCATGCCCGACCTCAAGGAAGGGGCGGCCCAGGGCTGGAACGTCTTCTTCTACATCATGTCCGGGTCGAAGATGCCCGTCTTCCTCAAGGACGCCCTCTACATCGGCATCGTGGTGGCCAACTTCCTCTGCGGTCTGGCCTGCCTGACGTCGACGTCGCGGATGATGTTCGCCTTTGCCCGGGACGGCGGCCTGCCCTTCTCGAAGGCCCTCAAGAAAGTTCACGCCAAGCAC
>JAHFSN010000449.1 GCA_023265735.1 Spirochaetaceae bacterium
GCCTGGTCCTCGCCCGACAAACTTCCATGGAGGACCAAGATGGTCTCGTCCCGGTGCCGGGCCGCGTCGGCCAGGGCCTCGGCCACCCGGCGAATCTCGGCCCAGCCCGGCAGAAAAACCAGAAGTCCCCCGGAGACCGCGTCCCACCCGTCGGTCACGGCTCGAACCGTGGCGGCCACCAGGTCGGCCTCGGAGGGCCGGTAGACCGTGTTCACGGGGTACGTCCTTCCAGGAGCGTGGATGGCCTGGGCATCGGAGACGACGGTACAAACGGCGTCGATGTCGAGGGTCGCCGACAGTAGGCCCAAACGCAGGTCGGGCCGCAGGTGCTGGCGCGCGTCCAAAGTCAGGGCCAGTCCCAGGTCGGAAGGCAGGGTGCGCTCGTGGAACTCGTCGAAGAGCACCAGGCCGACCCCGGTCAGTGCCGGATCGTCCTGGAGCATCCTGGTCAGGATACCCTCGGTGATGACCTCCAGGCGTGTGGAGGGGCCGACCTTTGTATCCCGGGCCATCCGCCAGCCCACCGTCTGGCCGGGGGTCTCCCCCAGCGACCAGGCCATCCGGCTGGCCGCGGCCCGGGCCGCCACCCGGCGGGGTTCCAGTACGAGGATCTTCTGATCCTTCAGCCAGGGTTCCCGCAGGAGGGCCAGGGGAACGACGGTGGTCTTTCCTGCCCCCGGGTCGGCCGTGAGGACGAGGGGACGATTGTCCGCGAGGACCTGACGGATGGCGGGAAGGACGGACTCAATCACAGCTGCCGCTGGGCCCTGACGGCCTCGGCGCAGGCCCGGAACTGGGCCTGCTCCTCGGCGTTCAGCCGTGGCCGTAGAACCCTCTCGACGCCCTGGGCGCCGATGACGCACGGCACCGTCAAGCAGACTCCCGAGACGCCGTAGTAGTCGTCGATGCGGACACTCACGGGGATGGTCCTCCGGCGGTCGTGGACCATACTCTCCACCACCAGGGCCGTGGCCGAGGAGATGGCGAAATTCGTGTATCCCTTGGTCGCCATGATCTGCATGGCCGAGGCGGCCTGACGATCGAGGAGCTCCCGGGCCAGGGCCAGGTCGTCGATGGGCTCTCCCCCGGCGCTGGCGACGCTCATGGCGGCGAACTGCGTAGGGCCATGTTCACCGAGCACGTAGGCCCGGAGGTCTCCAGGATGGATGCCGTAGTGCCGAGAAAGCTCCATGCGGAACCGGGCGCTGTCCACCAGGGTTCCGATGCCCATGACCCGGTGGCCGGGAAACCCCGACAGATCCAGGGCCCAACCGGTCATGGCGTCGACGGGATTGGTCACCACAAGTATCCGGGCCGCGGGGCTCAGGGCCGCGAGTCTCGGGACCAGTTCCCCGTACAACTGGCGGTTTCCCGAGGCGAGGTCGGCCCTCGTCGTCATCGGGGCTTGAAAGGGAACGCTCAGGGTGAGGACCACAATATCGGACCCGGCCGTATCGTCCACGTCACCGGCCGAAACCTTTCCCATGGCGTCGGAGAAGCTCAGGGCGTGGGTGAGATCAAGGGCGTCGCCCCGGGCCCGATCCTGGTTTCGGTTGACGAGGACCAGGTGGTCGGCCAGACCCTGGAGCACCAGGGCGTAGGCCAGGGTCGAACCAACGTGTCCCAGTCCCAAAATGGAAATCTTCATCTCCTCACCTCAGTATCGTCCTTGGAATTGCCAGAGAATTTGCGGTGATTCGGCCGGAGCCGTCCTGCCGCGGAACCACACGGTGCGCGCCGGCGCGTCGTGCCATCCCACGACCTCGCCGGGCAGAGCCTCGTTGGCCACGAAGCGAAACGTGTCCCCCTGTCTCTCCACCCGCACCAGCACGGTCGAAAATTTGTCGGGAAGGGGCCCGTCGGAAGATTCGCTCTGAAGCAGGAGAGGGACGGCCACCGAGTAGCCCCCGTGGCCGTCGGGGACCAGCTTCTCCGGGATCTCTCCCCAGGCGGTCGCGCGGACAAACCGATGGGTTTGCGGATCTTCCTGGTAACTTGCGATCCATAACCCCGTGACCAAGTGTCCAAACCGGGCCGGGGCGTGGGCGAAGAGAGAGTTCCAGGCGTCGAAACGGTCCTTGCCCTGGGGACTGCAGGCTGTCAGGAGTCCCAGGACGAGAAGGACAATCAGCCGTTCCACATCGCCGTCGTCATGGCAACGAACAGCAGAACGGTGAACATAGCCGAGAACCCGGCGTGGATGAGCAGCCGCCTCTCGGGGCGTTTGCGGATTTTCACCCAGGGGAGGTCGTTCACGGCCATTCCAAGCAACGGAAACAGACAGGCGATGTAAGCGCTCATCGAGACGAAGTCCATGGGACTGCGCCACTCGTTCTTCAGCCAAACGCCGGTGAAGAGCTGCCAGGAAACCCAGCAGAACCAACCAGCCGCGATCCATCCCGTGACGGTGTTGACCGATTTGGTGGGACCGTGGGTTTCTTTCTTGTACAGCACGTAGAGTTCGGAGGCCGCCTCGACGGTGGCAAAAGCGAGGGGAATCCCGAAATAGAGGAGAAGTCTCTCGGGACCGCCCGTACTAAACTGCTCCAGTAGCTGGGTCATGTTGGTTCCTCCGGGGGCCATTGTTGATCCTCGGGACCCCGGTTGTCAACCGACGGCTTTCTCGTAGGTCTTCTCGTCGAGGGGGTACCGAAACAGGAGCAGGGCCGCGCTGACAAAGAAGACGGCAGGGACGGGCCCTGCTAAACTCTGGATGGCCGTCAGGGCCGCTGGATGCTGCACCTGATGGGCGACGTACCCCGCTAACCCCAGCACGAGGCCCGAAGCTCCAACGGCTCCGGCCTGCCCCAACTTCACAGCCACATT
>JAHFSN010000450.1 GCA_023265735.1 Spirochaetaceae bacterium
GGTCGCCCTGGGCCAGTTCGGCGCCGGTTTCGCTCAGGGACTTCACGGCCCGGGCAAGGCTCGAGGCCGACCGGAGGGAGAGCACGATGGAGAGCCCGAACGCGAGAAGGATCAGCCCCAGGGCGACCAGCCCGCTCTGGGTGCGGATGGCCCCCACAGCCGAGGCCACGGCGGCGCTCTTGGCCTGGATCACCTCCACCGTGGTGGACAGGCTGTCGTTGGCGTTCCTGAGGTCGCGCATGAGGTTGATGACGTGGAACTGGGCCTGGTTCTTGGCGTCTTCCGAGGCCCCGGCCGCCCGGCTGTAGGCCGCGACGATGATGGAGTTCAACGGCGGATCGCTGGAGGTGGGGATTCCCAGGGTGCCGAAATCCTTGAGCAGTTCCTGGACCCCATCGGTGATCTTCTGAAAGGGAGCCGTGGCCCCCGCCTGGAGCCGGGCCACGGCTTGCAAGGCGTCCTTCATGGTGTCGTTGCGGGCGAGGTCCTGGCGCGCCGCCAGGGTCGATACCGAGGTCTGGTACGCCGCCAGGGCCTTCTGGAACCCGTCGTTTTGGGACTTCAGCCCCATGGTAGCCAGTTTGTTGGCCTCGGCCTCCAGCAAAACCGCGGCGTCGGCGGACTTCTGGAAGGCCGAGCTTTCGACCAAGAGCTGGTCTCCCGAAGCGGTGATGAGCACATTCAGAACGAGGGCCAGAGCAATCAAGACTTGGGTCCCGATGGCCAGCAAGAGCAGTTTGAACCGAATCGACATGGTCACCCTCCAGTCCAACAGCATGCGCCGAGATCAAGAGTTGAACCATCAGGGGAATCCCCTGTTTTCGTCAGAGGTAAGGCAGCACTTGGCGGGCGGCGTCCTTGGTCACGACGCGGCGGATGTGTTTTTTGATGATGCCATCGGGGCCGATGACGAAGGTTTGGCGGATGACGCCGGTCACCTTGTGGCCGTAGAGGGTCTTTTCTCCCCAGGCGCCCCAGGCGGTCAGCACCTTCTTTTCGGGGTCGGCCAGCAGGGTATACGGCAGACCGAACTTGGTCTGGAACTTCTTATGGCTAGACGGGTCGTCGGGGCTGATGCCCACCACGACCGCGTTCTTCTCGGCCAGAAGCGGGACGCCGTCCCGGAGAGAACAGGCCTCTTTGGTGCACACGGGGGTGTCGTCGGCCGGATAGAAGAAGAGGACGACGTTCCTTCCCCGGAACGACGAGAGGGAGACCGGCTTGCCGTCGGCATCGGGCAGAGTGAAATCGGGGGCGGGGAAATTTTCTTGGACCATGACCGCAGGGTACTTCAAACCGCACTTCGGGGGCAACTCGGTCTTGCGTCCCGCGATCAGAGTGTTAAGCTGAAAGCAGGGGTCACCCATGCCGACCGTCCTGGTCATCGACGATGATACGATTATCCTCGAACTTCTGACAGACTATCTGGCCCGGGTGGGATACCGGGCGGTCACCGCCACCAACGGGAGGGATGGTCTGGAGCTGTTCACGGCCGAGAGGCCCGATATCGTGCTCTGTGACCTCAAGATGCCGGGCCTGGGCGGCCTGGAAGTGCTGGCCGAGGTGAGGCGTAGGTCGCCGTTGACCCCCTTCGTGGTCGTCTCGGGGACCAATGACATTTCGACGGCCGTTGAGGCGCTGCGGCAAGGCGCCTGGGATTACCTCCTCAAGCCCCTGCCCGGCCTCGACCTTCTCCCTCCCCTTTTGGCGCGGTTGGAGGAGCGGGCCCTGTTGCTCCGGGAAAAGGAGCTGTACCAGAGCCACCTTGAGGACCAGATCAAACGGCGGACGGCCCAGCTGATGCGCCAGCTGAGGGACAAGGACATCTTGCTCGCCGAGGTGCACCATCGGGTGAAGAACAACCTTCAGCTCATCCTCGTCCTGCTCGGTCTTCAGCACGACGCGAGCGCCGACCCCCAGGTGCGCGAGGCCCTCGAGGCCAGCCGGAACCGGGTCCACGCCCTGGCCATGGTCCAGGAAGAAATGCACGACGCCGACCACGCCACCCAGGTCAGCACCGTCCACTACGGCACGGGGCTCATCCACCACCTGTTGGTGGCCCATAACCTTACGGCCCGCGTGAACCTGAACCTGGAAATCGACGACCTCTTCCTGCCCCCGGGCCGGGCGTTCTTGGCGGGCCTCATCCTCAACGAATGGGTGACCGGGCTGGCCCAGGCGGGAGACTCCGCCGAACCTTGGTCCCTGACATTGATCTGGAAGGCCCTCAGCAGGACGACCCAGGAGCTGTCCCTGGTCGAGTCCCGGGGCATCTGGGCGTCGTGGGTGTCGCTCCGGGACGGCCCTTCCCTGGGTTGGGAGCTGGTGTCGGCCCTGGTGGCCCAGGACGGGGGCACCCTGGTCTGGGACCCGGAATGCCCCCAGAAGATTACCGCCCGGTTCTCGTAAGGCCGGCGATCTGGTCGGCGGGAAGCCCCCGCCAAACAGAATCGGTGCGTTCGGTGCCGTACCCCTGGAAGAGCGAACGCTGGCGGGTGGAAGGCCACTGAAAGAGTTCGTCGAGCATGAGCTGGGCGGCGCCCAGGCTCACCTCGTCGACCCCGACGGGCAGCGGCTGGAGCAACCGCTCGGGGGGCGCCCAGCCCAAGGGACCCAGGGCCCGGGAGATGACGTCGAACTTGTCCTTCAGGTCCCCCCCCAGGAAGATGGTCCGGGGATCGAGGAAGTCGGCCAGGAACCGGAGATGCCGCAGCAGCCCTTCGGGCATCTCGAGGGCCTCGAAAGTCTCGCCAGCCCGGTGCCTCCAGCCTCGGTGGAGCCGTCCGGAGATCACCAGCCCGAACCCCACGGCCCATTCGGGCAG
>JAHFSN010000451.1 GCA_023265735.1 Spirochaetaceae bacterium
TTGCCGGATGCGCCACCCTCCAGAGCCTGGGCGACCGGGCCGTCTGGCGGCCGGTGGACAAGGTGGCTGTGAAGGGCAAGGTCCAGGGGACGTTCATTGGGGAGCTGGCCGACGACGAACCCGCCTGGTGGGCCGACTACCGGAAGGCCTGGGATCTGTACCAGGCCGCCCAATGGCAGACCGCCGCCGAGGCCTTCTCCCGGGTCCGGACACCCCGGGGCCCCGACGGGGTCTCAGAAGTGCTGGGAGCCCGATGCCGGCGGTTCCTGGAAAAGGGCGTCCCCGCCGACTGGACGGGCACCTGGGTCATGCAGGATAAGTGACCTCCACCCGCCCCAGAAGCGCCTTCACCGCAAATTCGCGGTCCCAGGACCTTCCGGTCGACAGCAGGTGAAACAAACTTCCCTTGATGAAGGTTCTCCACCCCGCCGAGCACGCCCCGTAGCACTCCACTTCCGAAGTGAGGCCTCGGTGGGTGAACAGAAGCTCTGTCCCTGTTGGCGTAGCCCGGATCTTGAACACAATGTCGGTCCCCTTCCACTCGGCCTTGTCCTCGGTGAACGCGAGGTTGGCCTCGGTGACGTGCCAGACCACCTTCTTCCCGGGGACGAGCTCGCTCACCCTCTGCCGGCTGAAGTGGATGTCCTGGAACCGATAGGTGAATTCCTGGCCCACCTGGTCCGTGGGTCCTTCGATCTGGCCGGTCCACCAAGCGCGGACGTCGTTGATGGCGGCGAAGACCTCGTCGGGGGTCCTATCGACCGCAAAGGCCGTCGTGAAGTCGTGACTTGCCATGATTCCTCCTCATTAGGCAACTACATGGTTGCATAATAACACCTCAAGAAGAAATAGGCAACCTTTTAATTGCATTTTGGCCAAGCTCAGGGGACAGGTATCCAGATACTTGCCAAAAGCAAGTATCAGAGATAGTCTGGGGCCATGGAAACCCTCGCCGCGGTCCGGGAGCTCCGGGCGTTCAACCGCTTCTACACGAACCTCATTGGGGTCGTCGACCGGCATATCCTCGAATCGCCCTACTCCCTCACCGAGGCCCGGATCCTCTACGAAGTCGCCCACGACCCCGAAGCCACCACCCGAAAGATCAAGACCTTTCTCCAGGTGGACGAGGGCTACATCAGCCGGACAGTCGCCAAGCTCGTCCGCCAAGGCTTGGTGACCCGGAGTCCGTCGCCGGCCGACAGACGCGCCTGGCACCTGGCCCTGACGCCCCGGGGCGCCCAGGAGTTCGGGCGCCTCAACGCCCGGTCAGAGGCCAGTATTGCAACCCTGATCGAGCCTCTGGCGGACACCGAACGCGAAAGGGTCCTGATCAGCGCCCGGACCCTGGAGGTGCTCCTGGGGGACAGAGCTCGTCCCGAAGTCACGGTGCGCAGCGACCTTCGGGCCGGAGACCTGGGGGAGGTGATCCGTATCCACGGCGACCTCTACCGAAGGGAGAATGGCTACGGGCTGAGCTTCGAGGCCTACGTGGCCGCCGGGGTCGCCGAGTTCGCCCAGCGCTACGATCCGGCCCTGGACCGGGTCTGGATCTGCGAGGACCGGGGTCAGATGGTGGGCTTCCTGCTGGTCATGCACCGAGACGAGGGAGCGGCCCAGCTGCGCTACTTCTTCCTGTTGGCCCCGTATCGGGGGCTGGGCCTGGGAAAGCGCCTCGTGGGGGAAGCCCTGGACTTTCTGCGGGCCGCCAGTTACCGGAGTGCCTACCTGTGGACCACCGCCGAACAGACGACGGCCATCGGCCTCTACGAGCGGCTCGGATTCACCCTGACCGAGGAAAAATCGTCGGACGGCTTCGGAAAGCCCGTGGTAGAGCGACAGTACTCCCTGGCCTTTGACCGGCCCGGGTGACGGGGACTACGTGAAGTGCGTCTTCCTGCATTGGGGACAGATCCCGTGGGTGAAGTCCGTCTTGGAGTGGCTTTTGATATAGGATTCGAGGGTTCGCCAGTTTCCCTGGTCGTCGCGAATGCTCTTGCAATAGGAGCAGATGGGTAAGAGTCCCCTGAGGTCGTTGAGCTCCTTCTCCCTCTGCTGAGACAGGTACTCATCCGCGGCTACCTGCTCGTCGATGTCGATGCAACTGCCAATGTATCCCGAAAAGATTCCCCCGTTGAAGAACGGAACTCCCCGATCGAGGATCCACCGGTATTGCCCATCGTGGCGGCGAAGCCGGTACTTCATTTCAAAGACTTCCTGGTTGCGAAAGGAACTCACGTAGGTTTCCATGCACCGATTCACGTCAGACTTCAGGACACCTTCGACCCATCCATTGTTGAGCTCCTGTTCGATGGTTCTGCCGGTGAAAGACAGCCACCGGTGATTGAAGTAATCACAGCCGGAGGACGTGTTCGCTCTCCAAATCATGATAGGAGACTGCTCAACAAGGATCTGGTACTCATCGAGAGGAAGGTTCATACCTCAATTTTAGAGATGCGCTTGACCAATGCAACAGAGCACAACAGGAATCTCAACCTGACCAGTCACTTGATCGACCCCGCCACCATCCCCTTCACGATGTACTTTTGCGCCGCCAGGAAGGCCACGATCACGGGCACCATGGCCATGAGGATGGCCGTCATGATGAGGTCCCACTGCTTCACGTACGACCCGGCGAAGTTGGCCACCGCCAGGGGCACGGTCATGAGCTTGTTGCCCCGGCCCAGGAGGAGCAGGGGCAGCAGGTAGTCGTTCCAGATCCAGATGCCGTTGAGGATGGCCACCGTGGCGTGGATGGGCTTCAGGATGGGGAAGACGATGCGGTAGTAGGTGGCAAACCGGGAACAGCCGTCGATC
>JAHFSN010000452.1 GCA_023265735.1 Spirochaetaceae bacterium
CACCAGGGACGTGAGGAGGGTTTGCAGCGATCCCTCGGCCTTTTTGCCGTACTCGACCACTTCCGCGTGGTTGAGCTCCGTGGGGCTGATCCCCGCCGCCAGGTTGGTGCAGACCGAAATGGCCGCCAGGTCGAGGCCGCAGGACCGGGCCGCGATGGCCTCGGGCACGGTGCTCATGCCCACGAGGCTGGCCCCCAGGAGGCCCGCCATCCGCACTTCGGCGGGGGTCTCGTAGCAGGGTCCCGTGAAGGCCATGTAGACGCCCTCGTCGAGAGGTTTTCCCCAGCGGGCCTGGGCGATGCTCTGGATCTTCTTGCGGAGGGCCGGGGTGTAGGTCGTGGTCATGTCAAAGAACCGGCTTCCCCATTGGGGATCGTGGCCGCCGATGAAGGGGTTGGTGCCCTGGAAGTTGATGTGGTCGCTGATGAGGACCAATTGGCCGGGAACGTAGGCCGGGTTCACGCCCCCCGCGGCATTGGTGAGGACCACGGTCTTCACTCCCCACTTCTTCATCAGCAGGATGGGGAAGACCGTGGCCAGGGGATTCCCCTCGTAGAAGTGGAATCGGCCCAGAAAAACCGCGGCATCGGGGCCGACCTTCAGGACACCCCGATGACCCGCCACCGTGGGTTGGGGAAACCCTGGAATTTCGTGGTAGCCCAGGCTGATCCCGGGGAAGGCATCACCGATGCCCGAGAGCCCCGATCCGAGGACGATGCCCACCTTGGGCACCTGGGCTGTCCGGGATTTGAGGAAGGCCAGTGCCCGGTCGACGGCGTCGGAAATCGAAGAATCCATGGGTACTCCTTGGGGGAAAACACCCCGAAGAATACCGTTTTCGGGGCCCCTTGGGAAGTTGGTCCAGCTTGACCGTCCCCTCCTATTTCCTTAGCCTACGGACATGATTGTCCTGAAATTTGGCGGGACTTCGGTTCAGGACGCCCAGGCCATGAACCAAGCCGTCGACATCGCTGTTCCTTACCTTTCCCGGGCCCCCCTGCTGGTCAGTTCGGCCATGGCCGGGGTGACCAATTCGCTGGTGACCCTGGTCGAGGCCATCCAGGCCCGGGACTCCGTCCGGGCCGACAGTCTCTTGGGTGACCTCGAAGCCCGCCACAGGACCGTGCTCCGGGAGTGCGCCCAGGGGGCCATCCTCGAACGGGGACTGCAGAGGATCCAGGATCACCTCACTGACCTCCGGGCCCTGGCCAAGGGGTCTATCCTGCTCAACGAATGCTCCCCCCGGGTCCACGACGCGGTCCTGGGAACGGGCGAGCTCCTCAGTACCGCGGTGCTCCACAGCCTCTGCCTGCAGCGGGGCCTCGACGCCGAACTGCTCGACGCCCGGAAACTCATCGTCACCGATGACCATTTTGGAGAGGCGGCGGTTCTGGCGGAGCCCACCCGGCATCAGGTGCGCGAAAATGTTCGGCCAGCCCCAGGCAAACTTCTCATCGTCCAGGGCTTCATCGGGGCCAACGCCCGGGGCGTGGCGACCATCTTGGGCCGGGGCGGTTCCGATTACTCGGCCGCGCTGTTTGGGGCGGCCCTCGACGCCGAGGAAGTCCAGATCTGGACCGACGTGAACGGCATCATGACCACCGATCCCCGGAAGGTGCCCTCGGCCCGGTCCATCCCCGCCATCACCTACGCCGAGGCCGCCGAGCTGGCGTTCTTCGGGGCCAAGGTCGTCCATCCGGCCACCATCCAGCCGGCCGTCGAGAAGCAGATTCCCGTGTACGTGAAAAACACCAAGAATCCTTCGCACCCGGGCACCGTCATCTGCAGCGAGGCCCCGGGCCAGGGCCTTCGGGCCATCGCCGGCCGAAAGGGGGCCACACTGATCACGGTCAGCTCGAGCCGGATGCTCAACGCGTACGGGTTCCTCAGGCGGATCTTCGAGATCTTCGACCGGCACCAGATCAGCGTGGACCTTGTGGCCACCAGCGAAGTTTCGGTCAGCATGACCGTCGAAGACAAGCGAGACCTGGGCCCTGTGGTCACCGAGCTGGAAACCCTGGGTTCCGTAAAGCTCGAAACCGGTGTGGCCATCCTGTGTCTGGTCGGCCAGGAGCTCTGGAAGGACAACCGGCTCGTGGCCCGGGTCTTTGAAGCCATCCCGGACCATCCGGTTCGGATGATTTCCCTCGGATCCTCGGAAATTAACCTGAGCATGGTCCTGAAGGCCCCCGATCTCGATGCCGCCGTGGCGGCCGTGCACCGCACCTTTTTCGGAGACTAGGAGGAACCATGGATCCGATCTTTGACCGACTGGGCCGCCTGATCAGGTCGTTTGGCGTGGATACCCGGGACCACACCTCCTCGCGCAGCTCCGATCCTCTGGAGAGAGAGGCCGAAGAGGAACTGGAAGAATTTCTGCGGACCGGGCGAAACGAGCCTCGGCGGCCCACCCAGGGGCAGAAGAGCTACCAGGAGCAGCGCCGCCAGGAGTCGCACCAGGAAGCGGCCCCTCCCCCCGAACCTGCCCTCGTCCAGGCCCTCGCGACCCTGGGACTGGCTCCCGGGGCCACCTGGGACCAGATCAACGCCGCCCACCGCCTGCTGCTGAAGAAGCACCATCCCGACAGCCACGCCGGCAACGAGGACAAGATGAAGCAGGCGACGGCCCAGTCGCAGAAAATCAACGAGGCCTACCAGTTCCTCAAGAAGCACTTCGGCCGCTGATGGACGATTTGGCGCCGATTCCGTGGACCCAAGCCCGCCCGCTGCTCGAGAAGGTCGACCGGTTTGGTTTCGACCTCGAAGGCGATTTCAACCTGCACCGGTATGGCCGGAGAATCTGCCTCTTTCA
>JAHFSN010000453.1 GCA_023265735.1 Spirochaetaceae bacterium
AGTTTTGGGGCGTGCCCCAAAACTCCAGGACTTGGCCGCAGGCCAACGTCCACGACTTCG
This sequence comes from Spirochaetaceae bacterium, assembly GCA_023265735.1. Classification (GTDB taxonomy): domain Bacteria; phylum Spirochaetota; class Spirochaetia; order JABEVK01; family JABEVK01; genus JAIFLN01. The sequence continues at coordinate 61 of JAHFSN010000453.1, forward strand.
CCAAAACGACGATCTTCTTCGCCCGATCTACACGGGCTTCGCTTCGCTCGCCGGCTGGTTCGAATGCGTTGACGGTATGCGGGTTATAGGCCCGAGAAGTCGACCTGCATGAAGATCATGACCGTTGTCACGACGAGGATGCCGGTGCTGGTCAGCAGAGTGATCACGAGGGATTTCTTCAGTATGGCGCCTGCCACGGAAGAGACGACCACCCCAAGGAGCATGCCCAAGGAAACCTCGATCATCGTGTCGGAATTCATGGCGAGAACCTGTCCCAACAGGACGACGGCGACGATGCCGAGGACGGCTGAATACCCGATGTTGATCCCTGTGGTCAATCCGCGCCGGCTTCCTTTGGATTGCTTTGCCATATCCGTCTCCCCCTTCGACAAATCTCTTCTTGAGTATCGTACCATAGAGTCGCTTTCCGGTGGGAACTCGTCCTCTATTTGGTTTCCAGTTTGAACACCCCGTCCCAGGTGGCGGGTGGGGGCGTGGTTTCATATTCCGCTGCCAATTTCTGGTACCTTACCGACGGCCCATCGTCGGGGACCAGCCGCAGGCACTCGTCAAAACCTTCCCGGGCCTGGGTCCACCTCCGGGCCTCAAAGTGGTCGAGGGCTAGGTCGTAGGTCTCGAGGAGCTGCGCCGCCTCCCGGGAGACGTGTCCCTTCTCCTCGACAACCTGAAAGAGCCGGATCGCGACTTCCTTGCCCACGACCCGGACCCTGTCCAGTCTTCTGGTGACCAACGCAGAGGAAACCAGATCGTTGGTCTGCTCCGAGATCAGAATGCCGGTCCCGTAGAGTTTATTGACCCCCTCCAGTCGAGCCGCCAGGTTCACCGCGTCGCCGATGATGGTGTAGTCCATCTTGCGATGGGTTCCCATGTTTCCCACGACCATGGGACCGGTGTTGATCCCAATCCTGGTGTAGAGGGGCACCGGCGTTAGCTTCTCTCCGAGGAACTGGGCGTTCAGTTTCTCCTCGACCCGTTTCATCTGAACCGCGGCCAGGCAGGCCCGGCGGGCGTGGTCTTCGAAATCGAGAGGAGCCCCGAAGAAGGCGATGATGGCGTCGCCCTCATACTTGTCGATGGTACCCTGCAGGTCGAGGATGATGTCGCTCATGCTGGTCAGATAGAGGTTCAGCAGGTGGACGAGTTCCTCGGGGCTCAGCTTCTCGGAAATCGACGAGAAACCCCGAATGTCGGTGAACATGGCCGTCATCACCTTCTGCTGCCCCCCCAGCCGGAGCTGGTCGGGGTTGGCGATGATCTGCTGAATGACTTCATTGCTCAGGTAACGCCCAAACGCGTTCCGAAGAAACCCCTTCTCCTTCTCGGTCCGGAGAAACTGGAAGAAGGTTGTCCCCAGGAAGGTGAGGACCATGAGCGTCCCCAGGGGAATTCCCGGCATATAGACGCCTGAGGTGACAAAGAGGACGGCGAGGAAGGCCAAGGCCAGCACCGAAATTGTCCCGCCGACCACCAGAGATACGGCAGGCTTTTTCCCCTGCAGTCCGTAGGTCATGGCCAGGGCCCCCAGAAGGCCCAGCAGCCAGGACCACCACGGCGATACGTCGCTGAGAAACTGCCTCTGCAGGAGCATGTTGACCACCGAGGCGTGGGTACCCAGGTTGGGGTACCCGTTCTGAAAGGGGGTCTGCCCCAGGTCCGTACTGCCGGTGTTGGTGTTGCCCAGAAAGCAAAAGGCGCCCGTCAGGCCGCCCAATTTGCCCTCCTCGGTGCGGATCTTTTGAAGATTTTCGATGAGCCCCCGGGTCTTGGCAAACCAATCCGGAAGGTCGTTGGCAATGGTCTGGAACTCCTTCCGTTGTTCCGAGGTGAGGCCCTTCTGGCCCAGGACCGCGTTCACCTGGTTCATCAAAGCGTCTTCCGGGCGGTCAGCGAAGTATCCCTGGACGTCTTTCAGAAGCGCGTCTCGACGGCTGCGCAACTCGGCGACGGCCTCCGGAGGTGCCTTTCCGTCCAGCAGGGCTTGGCGGAGGTGGGCTACGGCCCGGACCTGCTCCCGCAGCGGCTCTCCCTGGAAGCCGTCGAGGTAGCCCCAGGTGGCCCGGGCCTCCAGGTTTGACACGAGGTCGGCGTACAAGCGGTCGTGCTGATACAGGAAGTAGAACGAAAGGTGGCGAAAGCTCTTCTCGTAGGCCTCGTGGGGCCAATTGATCAAGATGCTCCCGTCCTGGGCCCGGGGAACCACGACGTCGCGCGTCTTGTCGAGGTACCGGGCTCCCCGCAGGATGACGGCGTCGGGGCGAACCTCGATCTTCGGGGAACCCACCAGGTCAAGGAAGGCCGCGAATCCCAACTGAGGAAAGGCCGTCGTCCCCGTCTTCCGGACCAGATCGATCCGCCTTCGCACGCCGTCCGGATCGATGGAAACGTTGGTGAAGCCGAGGCCCTTGGCCGCCGAAAGGAGCGGCTCGATGGTGGGGCTGAACCCCGCATAGTCCTTGAGGAACCCCAGGCCTTCGGGGTGGAGCGCAAACTTCTCCGCTGTCTTGGTTTCCTCCGGATTCACCGTCGGATCCGGATCGTCGAGGAGGTGAACCGTGAGGAAGCCCTCGCCGAAGATTCGCACGGTCTGGGCCAGCCGTTGGTCATTGTCGAGGGCAATGGCCTTGACCGAATCCGAGAGTTCCTGTTTCTTCTGTTCGGCCAGCTGGGAGAACTGACGGGCGAAAGAAGGGGACTCCGACAGAGGAATGCGGCGGGTCCTCAGGGC
>JAHFSN010000454.1 GCA_023265735.1 Spirochaetaceae bacterium
ACCAGATCCCGCTGGTTCTGCATGGATTTGAGTGGGACGGACAGTCCTTATGGGGGCAAAAGGGAGGGATGAAGATCATGGGTAACTCCTGGAATGGGCTACCCTTACAGACTGGTTCTAGCTTCCTCCTGCTTCAGGTACCGAATTGGAGGCACTTCCTACTGGTAACTGATGTAGACTGGTTGCGGGACCAGCTCCATAACCTGGGCGGGAGTGAGGATGGGAATGTCCATCCCCTTGTTCTTCCACGACTTGGTCAGAAAGAGCTTGAATCCCTTCACAGGCAGGTTTTTCATCCCCGCGAGAAAGCGGTAAGTATCAAGCTTGAGGGATGGAGGCCCGAACCCATCGGCGTGGTGGACCAAGTCGACCCGGGGAAAATCGGCCCGGACGGCATCGCGGTCGGAAATCATCTTGCCGTGGAACTGGTGCAGGATGAGCATCCGTTTGCCCGGCAGGTTCTCGGCCACCAGGTAGTCGTTCATCATCTGCTGGGCTTTGTTGACGTCGGACGCCGAAATGGTGCCCAGTTCCACCCCGGGGTTGGGGGTCTTCCACTCGGGGTCGATGGCCAGATGGACGTTCGGGTACTTGAGCCAGGGCAGGAGACTGTTCATGGCCTCCTCGATGGAAAGTCGCCCGAGCTGGTGGTCGAGGACCACAATCATGTTGTTCTTTGCGGCGAACTCAATGTACCGAAGGACGGTTTCCGGATTCAGGACTCCCACGGTGGCGTCGGGGTAGCAGGTAGCATAGATGAGGTGGAAGGCCGGCAGCACGGACTTTCCGCCGGACACGGCCTCCCAGGTTTTCACCGTCTGGTCGAGGAGGCGTTTGCTCTCCTCGATGGTCTGCTCACCCAGGATCCCCATCCGGTTCGAGGAGGGCTGGCCATAAAACGCCACGACCATCTGGTTTTCAAGGACGCTGGCGGGGCGGAACATCTTGTTCCACTGGTCGACCCAGGTGGGCACGGGTTTGCGGTGGGCTTCGTCGGCAAGGACGGGGGTTTGGGGATCGCTGATTTGAGCGAACGCCCCGGGCGCTAGGCTCAGCAAGAACAGGCAGGCAAGAAGACGCATGGAAACTCCCAGAGAAGACTGCTTCTATCATCGGTCACGAGGGGGGCGAATCTTCAGTCCAATTCGACTATAATGCAACCCCATGACCGACAAGATCGAAGCCAAGGAACGCCGCTACCAAGAGGTCGAGAAATTGCTCTCCGACCCCGGGGTCACCGGCGACCAGAAGCGCTACCGTGAGCTGAGCCGGGAGTTCTCCGACCTTTCCGAAGTGGTGGAGGCCCACCGAGCCCTCCAGAAACTTCGCAAGGAGAGGGACGACACCTGGGCCATGGCCGAGGCCGAAGCCGATCCCGAACTGAAGACCATGGCCCGGGACGAGGCCAAGACCCTCGACGATGCCGTGGCCCAGGGCGAGGCCGACTTGAAGGCCCTCCTCATGCCCAAGGACCCCCTCGACGCCAAGAACGCCATCATGGAAATTCGGGCCGGTACCGGCGGAGAGGAAGCGGCCCTCTTCGCCGCTGATCTGTACCGCATGTACACCCGGTTCGCCGAAACCATGCGGTGGAAGATCGAGCTCATCGATTCCAACGCCAGCGAGCTCGGCGGGTTCAAGGAAGTCATCTTCAGCCTCACCGGCAAGAACGTCTTCGGCGACCTGCGCCATGAATCTGGGGGCCACCGAGTCCAGCGTGTCCCCGTCACCGAGGCCAACGGCCGCATCCAGACCTCGGCGGCAACCGTGGCCGTCCTCCCCGAAGCCGAAGAGACCGACGTCGTCATCGCTGAAAAGGACCTGAAGATCGACGTGTTCCGGTCGTCGGGTCCCGGGGGACAGTCGGTCAACACCACCGACTCCGCCGTTCGGATCACCCACCTCCCTTCGGGCACCGTGGTCACGTGCCAGGACGAGAAGTCCCAGCTGAAGAACAAGCAGAAGGCCATGAAGGTGCTCCGGTCCCGGATCCTTGAGCACGAGGAGGCCAAGAAGGCCGCGGCCCTAGCGGCCGACCGCAAGAGCCAGGTCGGGTCCGGCGACCGGTCCGACCGGGTCCGCACCTACAACTTCCCCCAGAACCGCCTCACCGACCACCGGGTCAACCTCACCCTCTACAACCTCGACAGGGTCATGGAGGGCGACCTCGCCGAGATCGTCGAGGCCCTGAAGCTCAACGCCCAGCAGCAGAGGCAGGGAGACGAGCTGTGACCTTCCGGCAGAATGTGCTGGCCGTGGTGTGGGACTTCGACAAGACCCTCATCAGCCACTACATGCAGGACCCCCTCTTCGAAGCCTACGGCATCGACGGCAAGTCCTTCTGGGACGAGGTGAACTCGCTGCCCGCCCTCTACCGGCAGCAGGGCGTCCCCGTCAATTCGGAAACCATCTACTTGAACCACCTTCTCGCCTACGTGAGGGCGGGGCGCTTCCCCGGGCTGACCAACGCCAAACTGAGGGAGCTGGGCCAGCACCTGAAGTTCTTCCCCGGGGTCGTGGAGCTGTTCCAAGCCACCCGGACCCTGGTCGACCAGGAGCCCTACCGCACCTTTGACCTCAAGGTAGAGCACTACATCGTCAGCACGGGACTGGCCGAGGTGGTCCGGGGCAGCCTCGCCGCCCCCTACGTCGACACGGTCTGGGGCTGCGAGCTCCTCGAAGCCACGTACGTCCCCGGGCCCTCGGGCCTGGTCCGGACCCCCGAGCCCGGGTGTGTCACGGAAATCGCCGCCACCATCGACAACACCACCAAGACGCGGGCCCTCTTCGAGATCAGCAAGGGC
>JAHFSN010000455.1 GCA_023265735.1 Spirochaetaceae bacterium
TAGAAGAGGTCTTCCCGGAACCGTCCCTCGGCCACGAGTTTCTTCAGGTTCCTGTTGGTGGCGCACACGATCCGGATCTGGGCCTCTTTGGCCTCGCCGGTACCCAGGGGTTCGTAGGTGCGGTTTTCCAGGAGGCGAAGGAGCTTGGGCTGGATAGGAAGGGGAAGGTCGCCGATTTCATCGAAGAACAGGGTGCCGCCCTCTGCCTTTTCGACGCGCCCCCTCAGGTCCTGGTCTGCCCCCGTGAAGGCCCCCTTCTTGAATCCGAAGAGCTCGCTTTCCAGCAGATGTTCGGGAACCGCCGGGCAGTTGACCCACACAAAGGGTTTGCGGTCGAAGGCTCCCCCGGTGAAATGGCGGTGGAGGACCCGGGCCGCCACCTCCTTGCCGGTGCCGCTCTCGCCCATCAGAAGGACGGGCTTGGAAGTGGTCCCTACCCGGGCCAGGAGGTCCCGGACCTGGGCCATGGCCGGGCTCACAGAGACTAATTCGTCGGTCTTGGGAACGGGGCGGACCACTTGCCCGAGAACCTGAAGGAGTTCGTCCTTGGCAAAGGGTTTGGTGAGAACCTCGGAGGCTCCGAGCTTCATCGCTTCGACGGCCTTCTCAATGGTGCCGTACGCGGTAATGAGAATGTAGGGGATGTCCAGCCCGGTGGACCGCATCTCCTTCAGAAGCCCGATACCGTCGAGGCCCGGCATCTTGAGGTCCGAAACCACGGCCTCGAAACCGTGGTCCCGGTTCAGGAACTTCAGGGCTCGTTCGGCCGATTCCGCCACTTTGACTTCGTGGCCTCCGCTCTCCAGGGCCAACTGCAACACCGTCTGCATGTTCCGTTCATCATCGACGATGAGAATTCGCGCCATGGGAACAGTTTACCACCCTACAGACGAACCGTGAAGAGTGTTTCTTCTCCCGGGTTGGTGGCGAACTCGATGGTTCCCCCCAGCCCCTCGACGATCCGGTGGACGATGGAGAGGCCCAGGCCCGTGCCGTCCTGTTTCGTCGTGAAAAAGGGGTGGAACAGGTTATCTTGGTCGGCCTCGGCGATCCCTCCTCCCTGGTCCCGGACGGTAAGGACGAGCCCCCTGTCGCCCTGGGGCGCCGCGTTGACTTCGACGGTTTGTCCGGGGGACGATGCCTCGAGGGCGTTGATGATGAGGTTGACCAAGACCTGCTGGACGAGGGGAGCGTCGACCGACCGGACCAGTGGTTCGTCCTCGATTTGGACCCGGACTTCCAGGCCCCTGCGCTTTTCGGGAGGGACCATGTCGATGGTGTGCCTAACGAGCTTCCCGATGTCGATATCTTCCTTGTCGATGTGCAGAGGCCGGGTGAAGTCGAGGAAGTGCGAGATGAGCACTGAGAGGGAGTCGATCTCGTCACCCACCATCTCCACCAGGTGCCGGTAGTTGCCTTCGGGGTCCCGCTCGGCCGAAAAATAGTCCCGCAGGAGGTCCGTCGACACCTTCATGACGCCCAGGGGGTTGCGGATCTGGTGAGCCACGCCGGCCACCATCTCCCCCACCGCCGCCATCCGGGACGAGAGCTGCAGCTCTCCCTCCAGCTTCTTCAGGTTGGCCGTCATGACCTCGAACTCCCTCTCCAGGTCGCCAAATTCGTCCCGGGGGACCCGCTGGGCCCGGAAACTGAGGTCTCCGGCAGCGATGGTGCGCACGGCCTCCTGGAACTTGAGGAAGGGCTTGTGGAAGCTGATGCGGTAGAGCCAGAAGGCCGTCCCGATGGCGGCCCCCAGGATGAGCAGAAGAATAAGGACCGCCGAGGCGGTGTACTGGAAGATGAGCACACCGGCTTCGGCGTTGTCGAGGAGATACACGGCCGTGAGGTCCTTGAACCTTTCGAACCGGAGCATGCGGTAGCTGAGCGATTCAATGAGCCCGGATTCGGCCTGGCCCGGTTCGGCGTAGGCCCGGCGGGCGTATTCAAGAAACACACTGTCGCTCATGTGGCCTTCGATCATGGTGGCCTTGCGGTAGGAAAGGATGAGGGAGGCGTTGCTGAATTCCTCGATGCGCGAAAGGAAGACCTTGTCGCAGTTGATCCCCACCGCCAGGATACCCAGGGTGCCCGAGCCTCGATGGATGGGGTAGAGGGACCACATGTGCAGCTTGTTTCCCGAGGGGATGAAGACGATGCGTCCGCCCGTGTTGTAGCTGAGCAAAAGGTTGGCCTTGGTGGCGGCGCCCACCAGTTCCCGGCTTCCTCCGGTGGCCACCGTGACCAGATCGGCGTCGGCGATGAGGGCGGCATCGACGTCGAGGGGGGCCAGAAACAGGGTCAGTTCGTGGCTGAGGGAGTCGCGGCGCCGGTGCAAGAGGTCGTCGAGGAGCACCTGGTGTCCGGCCAGCAGCTCGGCCTTCACCGAAAGGTTGTCGGCCGCCTCGGTGAAGTACCTCTCCACCAGGCGTCCCGACCTGTCGAGTTGGTCCTCGAGGCTGGCGGTGGTGGCCCGCCAAATGATGAACACAGCGGTGATGGTCGAAACGATGCCTTGGAAGAGGACGACTCCTACCAAGGAGAAGATGACCTTTCTCGAAATGCTAGACCGGCGTTCCATGGGGCCATGGTACCACAGGGCGCCGCCTGGTCGGGAGGGAAATGGACGATGGCCAGAAGCGGGACTACATTGGGCGTATGGGGATCTCGATTTCCCGGGGTTCGAGCCAGGTAGAGGCGATGCTCCGGTCTCTGCAAAGCCGCGACGCGGTGGTGAGGGCCCACGAGTCTGCCCACCTGGGAGCCGGCGGAGGTGTTACCACAGGAGGGGCCCACTACACCTACC
>JAHFSN010000456.1 GCA_023265735.1 Spirochaetaceae bacterium
ATCAATGCGTTTCAGGCGTCGGCTAACGAGCTGGGGGCCCAGGTCATCGTCAAGGTGGCCAACCAGGATGCCTCCGTCCAGGAGGAGCAGATCAAGGAGATGGTTCGGGAGGGCGCCCAGGTGTTGGTCGTCGTGGCCAACGATGCGGATCGCCTCTCGGGCGTGATCCGTCAGGTCAGGTCCCAGGGCGTCCGGGTGATCAGCTACGACAGACTGATCCGCAGGGCCGGGGTCGACCTGTACATCAGCTTCGACAACGAAAAAGTCGGAAGCCTTATGACGTCGGCGGTCCTCTCCAAGGTTTCCCAGGGCGGAATCCTGATCGTCAACGGCGCCAAGAACGATAACAACGCCCTCCTCATCAACGCCGGCATCCAGAAGGTCCTGAGGCCCTACCTCGCGGCGGGGGGGATTCATCTTGTTTCGGAGTTTTGGCCGGAAACCTGGGACAATACCGAGGTCAGGACGTTCCTCGAGAGCATCCTCCCCCAGATCGGCGACATCCGGGGGGTGGTGGTGGGGGACGACATGCTGGCCGAGGAGGCCATCCGGTTCTTCTCGGAAAACGGGCGGAGCCGGTTCGTCCAAGTGGCCGGCCAGGACGCGGACCTAGCCGCCTGCCAGCGCATCGCCGAGGGGACCCAGCTGGCGACAATCTACAAGCCCTTCAAGACCTTGGCGACCGAGGCGGCGACCTTTGCCGTCGCCATGGCCAAGCACCAGCCCATCCACACCGTCGAGACCATCGACGACGGCTCGGGTCCGGTTCCCTACGTTCGTCTGGAACCCATCCTGATCACCAAGGCCAATCTCAGCCTCGTGATCCAGGACAAGTTCCACACGGCGGCTGAAGTTTATAAAAATCTGAAGCCTTCCAAGTGAGAATCTGGATTTTCCTCCCATTTCGAAACTTCTAGTGCTAGGATCTTGTCCGCGTCTCCTTCGACGGGCCTGGAGTACAGAAAGCGAGCCCCAGGGTCCTGATGACAGGACGAAAAAGTGCCCTGAAGATGATTCCAAGATCCCTAGGATCGGACTGGTCTTGTGACCAGGAATGCATTTTCGGAGGTATTTCATGAAGAAATTCTCTGTCTTCCTCTCAACGGTGTTCACCCTGATGGTGCTGGCTTCGAGCGCTTTCGCCCAGACGACCGTTGGTATTGTTCTGCCGACCAAGGACGAGGAACGCTGGATCCAGGACCAGAACCGGTTCCAGTCCGCGCTCAAGACCGCCGGCATCAGCGCCGAGGTCCTGTTCAGCGAGAAGGACTCGGCCAAGGAAAAGTCGAACGTTGAGACCCTGATCACCAAGGGAATCAAGGTTCTCGTTCTTTGCCCCGTGGACAGCGCCTCCGCCGCTGCTTCCGCCGATGCGGCCGCCAAGGCCGGCGTCAAAGTCGTTGCCTACGACCGCCTCATCACGGGCACCAAGAACGTGGACTTCTACGTCACGTTTGACAGTTTCAGCGTGGGAGCCGAGTGGGGCAAGTACCTGGTCAGCCAGGCTAAGGGCAAGGGCAACAACCTTTACCTCTATGCCGGTGCCGCCAGCGACAACAACGCCTTCATCTTCTTCGCCGGTGCCTGGAGCATCCTCCAGCCCAAGATTGCCGACGGAACCTTCAAGATTGTGAACTCTGACGCCGCCATCAAGCTCCAGAAGAAGGCCGAACTGACCCGCGAGGAAGAAGCTTCCATCATCGGTCAGGTCACCACCAACTGGAACCCCAACGACGCCAAGAGCAAGGCCGAGTCCCACCTGACGAAGGCCACCAAGGCCCAGAAGGGAATCGCCTACGTTCTGTCCCCCAACGACCAGACGGCCCGGGCCATCGCCGACGTCTTCGCCAAGGACAAGGACATCAAGAAGGCCTACACCACCGGTCAGGACGCCGATAAGGCTTCGATCCAGTACATCATCGACGGCAAGCAGTCGATGACCGTTCTGAAGGACACCCGGGTCCTTGTGGCCGACGCCATCAAGACCGCGATCACCTTCTCGAAGGGCGAAACCCCCGAGAAGACCAAGACCTACAACAACGGCGTTATCGAAGTGCCTGCGAAGCCCTCCGATGTGACCGCCGTGACCCAGGCTAACGTGAAAGCCGCTATCGTCGACAGCGGATACTATCCTGCCAGTTTGTTCACCGGCTTGAAGTAAGAATCAGTCTCTCGAACAGGTACGGGGGAGGGCGGAAACGACCTTCCCCGTGTTTGTTGGGAGCAGCAGGAGCGGCAATATTCATGAGCCCACACATTCTCGAAATGCGCTCAATTTCCAAGATTTTCCCCGGCGTGAAAGCGCTGGACAACGTTAGCTTCCAAGTGGAAGAGGGCGAGATTCACTGTCTGGTCGGCGAGAACGGAGCCGGAAAGTCGACCCTGATGAAGGTGCTGAGTGGGGTCCACCCCCACGGATCGTATACCGGGGACATCCTGTTCCGCGGGCAAGTCCAGTCTTTTCGCGGCATTTCGGATAGTGAGCACGCCGGAATCGCCATCATTTACCAGGAACTTGCGCTGTTTCCCGAGCTCTCAGTTTATGAAAACATCCTGATGGGTCAGGAAATGACGAAGGGTCTCGTGGTGGATTGGAACGAAACCATCCGGAAGGCCACCGAAATGCTCGCCCGGGTTCGGCTGAATGTGAACCCCGAGGCGATGATCAAGGACTTGGGAATCGGTCAGCAGCAGCTGGTCGAGATCGCCAAGGCCCTCTGCAAGAACGTCAAGCTGCTCATCCTCGACGAGCCGACCGCGGCCCTTAACGAAGATGACGCTGAAAACCTCCTGAAGC
>JAHFSN010000457.1 GCA_023265735.1 Spirochaetaceae bacterium
GAGCGGTATCCCCGAGAGCGATTTCGTGTAAAGCGTCGCGTTCGCCGCCCCGATGACCAGTCCCGCCACCAGCAGGGCGATACTCACCATCTGCTGGGCCGAATGGAGGCTCGACTGCTTGTAGAACACGTACGACCCCGCGTTCAAGACGACCGAAGCCAAGAGAAACGCGTACCATCTCATAGCCCCATGCTACCACACCGGCGAGCGAAGCGAAGCCCGTGCAGATCTAGGCGACGGAGATCGTCCTTTTGGCTATGCCGAAGGCGAGCGTCTCCCGCAGGCGTACTGTGTGTACGCCGAGGACAGACGCGACCCTGAGGCGACGCCAAAAGGACGAGATCCTAGCCTTGTTCCGCTAGCATGTGGCCGCTTTTTGTCTGCTTGGTCTTCAGATACGCCCGATTGAATTCCGTGGGCTTCATGATGTGGGGAATGCGCCGGGTCACCTTTATTCCCAGGTTTTCCAGCCCCTTCAGCTTGTTCGGGTTGTTGGTCATGAGGGCCACCGACTTCACCCTCAGGCTGTAGAGCATGTGGGCCGCCACGCTGTAGTCGCGCTCGTCGTCCCGGAACCCCAAAGCTTGGTTGGCCTCCACGGTGTCCAGACCCTGGTCCTGGAGCTGGTAGGCCCGGATTTTGTTCGTGAGGCCGATGCCCCGGCCCTCCTGGCGCAGGTAGAGCAGGATGCCCCTCTCCATCTGGCCCAGGGCGATGAGGGCGGCCTCGAGCTGGTCCCGGCAGTCGCAACGGAGGCTGCCGATGGCGTCGCCGGTCAGGCACTCGGAGTGCATGCGGATGGGGACGTCCTCTTGGCCGATCACGTCGCCGTGGACGAAGGCGGCGTGGTCCTTCCCGTCTTTGTTGTTGGTGAAACCCACCACCTGAAAGTCGCCGAAGCGGCTGGGCAGGGCGGCGGCGGCGGCGATCTTGACGCAGATGTGGTCCTTGCCCACTCCATCGCATTCGTGGTTCTTGTCGGCCTCGACCAAGTCGAGCAGGGTCATCGGTTCCATACAGACTCCTTCAGCCCTGTGAAGATACCACTGCCGCGGCGCCTGGTCCACGGGAACCGGTGCCGTGGTAGACTACTGCCATGGATGAGACCGCGGACGTACTGATTGTTGGTGCTGGCCTGGCGCGCCTCTCGTGCGCCAGGACCCTGGGCGAGGCCGGCTTGAGTGTGCGTGTCCTCGACCGGTCCCGGGTCGTGGGCGGGCGCTGCGCCACCAAGTCGGACCCTTCGCCCGTCGACTTCGGTCCCATCTTTGTCCACGGGGACGATCCTGACTTTCTCAGCTGGGTGCGGTCCACGGGCGAACCCTTGGTGGCCGGATGGCCCCGGGTGGTCCGCGGTACCGGGCTGCCGTGCCAGCCCCAGGCCTTCGACCCACTGCAGACCCGGTTCGCCGTGCCCGGCGGCCTCCGCCGGCTGTCGGAGGCCCTGGCCAGGGGCCTCGCGGTGGAACTCGCTTCCCCCGTGGAGCAGTTGGAATGGCACGACCAGGGCGTCACAGCGGTGACCCCATCGGGTCGGTTCTCGGGGCGCCACGGCGTCGTCGCCACGGCCTTCGAAGAGAGCCGGGCCCTCCTAGCCACCCTCACCGAAGGGCCGGCCCTGCCGGTGGTCCGCCGGGCCGACGCCCTCTTGTCGTCCTTCTCTAGCCTTCCCTGCCTGACCGTCCTAGCCGAATACCCCGAGGCGGTCCCGTCTCCCCCGTGGGACGTCTGGTACCCCGAGGATTCGCCGGGCCTTCTGGTGGTGTCCAACGAGGGGTCCAAGCGTTCCCTGGGGCCAGGACGAGGGCCGTCCTTGGTGTTTCAGGCCCGGCCGGGCTGGTCGGCAGAACGGCTGGAAGCGGATGCCGAGACCTGGTCCCGGGATATCCTCGGGGCCGCCGCCGACTTGCTGGGCCCCTGGGCCGCCCATCCGGCGGCCTTCCGCTCCCACCGGTGGCGTTACGGCCGCCTGGGCGCCGCCGACCACCTCGTGAGGCCCATGCTCCTCGACCGCCCCGGCTCCACGGCCCTCTGGGGCCTGGCCGGGGATCTGTTTGACGTCGACGGAGGCCTCCAGGGTGCTTGGCGCTCGGGCCGGGCCCTGGGTTTGAGGTTGGCCGAGGTCGTTGGTTCCCGGCGTTAGCCAAGCTCTTCGGCAAGCGCGATGAGGAGTCCTTCGGGACCGCCGATGTAGCACAGCCGATACGAGTCCTCGTCCTCCACCACAATGCCCACGTTGTCCATACGTTTCAGAGTCATGACTCCTCGCTCCTCCTAAGGGCTCAGCCGCCTGGGGACCCAGGTATCGCCTTCTCTCTCGTAACGGGTTCTCACGTGTATCCGGTCTTCCCTAAATTCGAGGAACTCGATCTGGGCGGGCAAGATTCGCCAAAGCCACCAAGTGGGCGGTCTCGGGATATTTCCTTTGCGTTCTTGAACCATCTCCAGGATCCTTCTCTTGAGGTCTTCGGGATCTTGCAGGCCTTGGCTCTGCTGCGAAAGGGCGGAAGTCGCCTTGGCCGTCGGGTTTCTTTCGGCAAAGGCCCCCTCGGTGGTCTCGAGATCCGTTCGGATGACTTCGCCTTGGATCCGGATCTGGATCCCTATCGCCTCCCACCAAAGACAGGCGGCGACCCTGCTGTGCGACAGGAATTCCCTCGCCTTCGTCGATCTCATGTCGGTTCCAAAGGAGAAACCTCCCTGATCAATCCCCTTGAGATCGAGAAAACGGCTGTTGGGAAATCCTTCTGGGGAGAGGGTGCTCAGACAGAAGTGAGTACTTCCACCGA
>JAHFSN010000458.1 GCA_023265735.1 Spirochaetaceae bacterium
CCGTAGGGCGTGGTGTTTCGCTCGTCCCCGTCGGACGGACCGTAGAAGTTCGCCTTCCGGACGTCGAGGGGGTCCTTGCCCAAGGAGCGGGCCACGTCGTCGAGCAGGGACTCGATGGCGAACAGGCCCTGGGGCCCGCCGAACCCTCGGAACGCTGTGTTGGACACGGTGTTGGTCCGGCAGCGCAGGCTCCGGACCGCCACGGCGTCGAGGTAGTAGGCATTGTCGATGTGGAAAAGGGCCCTGTCGTTGACGGGTCCCGAGAGGTCGGGGCTGAACCCGCACCGGCTGGCCAGGTCGAACTTGACCCCGGCCAGACGCCCCTCGTCGTCGAAGCCCGCGTCGTACTCGATGAGGAAGTCGTGGCGCTTTCCGGTGAGGACCATGTCGTCGTCCCGGTCGAGGCGCACCTTCACCGGTCGTCCCGTTTTCCAGGCGCCCAGGGCCGCCGCGCAGGCTACCTGGCCCGATTGGCTCTCCTTGCCGCCGAAGCCCCCGCCCATGCGCCGGCACTCGACGCTCACCTGGTGAGCCTCCCATCCCAACACTTCGGCGGCCAGATGTTGCATTTCGGTAGGATGCTGGGTCGATGAATAAACGTGCAGGCCCGAGTTTTCCCGGGGAAGGGCCATGGCCACCTGGCCTTCCAGGTAGAAGTGCTCCTGGCCTCCCACCCGGCAGGTTCCCTTCAGCCGGTGCGGGGCCGCCGTCAGGGCCCCCTCGGCGTCACCCCTCACCAGGTCGACGGGCGGCAGTACCCAGCTCTCGGCGGCCTTGGCCTCTTCGATGGTCAGCAGGGCCGGCAGGGCCTCCACCTCGGCCTTCACCAGCCGGGCAGCCTTCCGGGCGGTCTCGAAGTCTTCGGCCAAGACAAGGGCCAAAGCCTGGCCTTGAAAGGAGATCAGCTGAGAAACGAGGAGGGGGTCGTCTTCGGCCGAAGGGCCGGCGTTGTTCCTTCCGGGAATGTCCTGGGCGGTCAGCACCGCCACCACCCCCGGGGTGTTCCGGGCTGCCTCGAGGTCGAGGGAGAGAAGCCGTCCGTGGGCCACCGCCGACAGGGCAAAGACTCCGTGGAGGGTGCCCTTGAGTTCGGGCAAGTCGTCGGTGTACGGCGCCCGGCCGGTGACGTGGAGCAAGGCGCTTTCGTGGGGAAGTCCCCGACCCAAGGGGTCGAGGACCGTCGTTTTGTCGTTCACGCGGGGGCTCCCGCCGAAACTTCGGCTTGCAGTCTGGTCAGCAAGTTCTGTGCCACGACCCGGCGGTAGTCCGCCGTGGCCCGGCCGTCGGTCAGGGGCGAGAAGTCCCGGCCCAGGGCTTCCCGGGCCGCCGCCAGGGCCACGTCGTCGAAGGGATGCCCCACCAGGCAGCCCTCGGCTTGGGGAGCCCGGGCCGGAACGGCCGCCAGACCGCCGAAGGCCAGCCGAGCCTGGGTCACCGTTCCCCGGGGGTCAAAGACGAGAGAAAAGGCCCCGCACACGGCACTGATGTCCTGGGCCCGGCGCTTGGAGACTTTCCAGGCCCGGAAGGCCGACCCGGGGACGGCCGGGGGAACCCGGATCGCCACCACGATCTCGCCCGGCTGTCGGGCTGTCTTCTGGTAGCCCAGGTAGAATTCGTCGAGGGGCAACTGCCGGGTAACCGCGCCCTTTCGCAGGACCAGGGACGCCCCCAGGGCCAAGAGGACGGGCATGGAGTCGCCGATGGGCGATCCGTTCGCCACGTTGCCGCCCAGGGTCCCAGCGTTCCGTACGGGGGGACTGGCGAACCGGTCGGCCAGCTCCGTGAGCTCGGGGAAAGCGCGCACCAGGGCTTCGAAAGCATCGTTGAGCGAAGCCCCGGCCCCCATCCAGAGACCGCCGTTCTCGGGACGGATCTGCTTCAGCTCGTCGACCGCTCCCACGCTGATCAGGGGGCCCAGGTCGCGTAGGCCCTTGGTGACCCACAGGCCCACGTCGGTGGCCCCCGCGACGATCCGGGCCCCGGGGTCCCGGTCGGCCAGGTCTGCCAAGGCGTCGAGGGACCGGGGAGCCTCCCAGGTTTGCTCTCCGTGCCGGTACGAGAGGGCGGGGAGGGCGGCCAGGGACCGGAGAGCCTGGGCGGCCGGCTGGCGGTCGAGCTTCACCGGGGGATAGTCCCAGGCGGCCACGGCGGCATCGAGGATGGGGCGGTACCCCGTGCAACGGCAGAGGTTGCCCGAGAGCACCGACGCCGCTTCGGCCCGGTCCGGGGGGCCGCTTCGATCCTGGTAGTCGGCCCAAAGACTCATGACGAACCCCGGGGTGCAGAAGCCGCACTGGCTGGCGTGGAGGTCGACCAGGGCCCGCTGGACGGGATGGAGGTCGGCCCCGGCCACGTCTTCGACGGTGAACAGGGCCTTGCCGTCGAGGGCTGGCAGAAAGAGCAGGCAGGAGTTCACGGCCCTCAGCCGCACGCCCTGGGGTGCCGTCGGATCGAGGGACCCCAGGGCCACCGTGCAGGCTCCGCAGTCCCCTTCGCCGCAGCCTTCCTTGGTCCCGGTGAGGCCCCGGTCCTCCCTCAGCCACCTCAAGACCGTCTTCTGCGGAGAGATTCCCGATAACGAAACCACCTCGCCCTGAAACCAGAAACGGATGTCGGCGCGCGTGGGTGTGGACACCTGTGCTCCTCCCTTAGTGCGGTCAACTTAGACATTTTGGCAGAATCTGACAAGACGGATGAGGTTCGTCCCTCCCTGATACATAAATGTCTGAAATCTCCCAAAGAAAGCACGAATCGGAAGCGCAGGTTTCTCTGGT
>JAHFSN010000459.1 GCA_023265735.1 Spirochaetaceae bacterium
TCCTCCGCGCATGGAGATCAGCTTTTTGGGCGAGGCCGGGGAGAACCGCCAGACCCTCAGTTACCACCGGGTCGAGTGGGAGGTCGAAGGGGAGAAACGCGGCCTCCGTTACGGCGAGAACCCCGACCAGGAGGCGGCCCTCTACCGGCTGACCGGCGGCAACCTTCAGCTCGGCGACGTCGTGGCCCTCGAGGCGGGCCGTCCCTTGGCCAGCGCCGTCGCGCTCCTCCAGTCGGGCAAGCACCCCGGCAAAACTAACCTGACCGACGCCGACGCGGGCCTCAACATTCTCCGGTATTTTGCCGACCGTCCCTGCGTGGTGATCATCAAGCACAACAACCCGTGTGGAGTCGCCTTGGGGTCCACCCTCTTTGAGGCCTACCACAAGGCCTACTTTGCCGACCGGGTCGCCGCCTTTGGCGGCTGTGTTGTGGTGAATCGGACCCTCGACGTCGAAACAACCCGGCAGATTCTGGAAAGCTACGTCGAAGTCGTGGTGGCCCCCGATTTTGGTCCGGGTGTTCTTGAGCTGTTCAAGACCAAGCCCAACATCCGGGTCATGCAGATCCGGGACATCGGCCGGCTCGAGACCTTTGCCGGCGAACGGGTGGTCGACTTCAAGAGCCTCATCGACGGCGGCGTGGTGACCCAGTGGTCCTTCGTGCCCCAGGCCCGGACCACCTCGGCGTTCCTCCCGGCCGAGACCATTTCGAAGGGAGTCAAATACCAGGTCAACCGCCCGCCGACGCCCCGGGAATTGGAGGATCTGCTCTTTGGATGGCTGGTGGAGGCGGGCGTGACGAGCAATTCCGTCCTCTACGTGAAGGACGGAGTCACTGTCGGCATCGGCACCGGCGAACAGGACCGAGTGGGCGTCGCCGAGATCGCCCGGGATAAGGCCTATCGAAAGCTGGCGGACCGGTTGGCCTGGGAGAGGTTTCAAACTCCCTTCAATTCCTTGACGGACACGGCCCAACGCGCCGATCTTGAAAGGGAAGTCCAGGCCCTAAAGGGCGGTCTCCCCGGCTGCGTGATGGTCAGCGACGCCTTCTTCCCCTTCCGAGACGGGATTGACGTGGGGCTTCGGGAGGGAATCACCGCCGTGGTGCAGCCCGGAGGGTCGGTACGGGACTTCGAAGTGATTGAGGCGTGCAACGAAGCGGGCGCCGCCATGGTATTTACCGGGCAGCGCAGCTTCCGCCACTAGGAGTGACTATGAGTGATCTGATGAAGCGAGAAAACCGGGGGAAGTTGGCCCTGGGGGTCGGAGGCGTGGCCGGCGGCATCGGTCTCCTGGCCGTCATGGGTGTGGTGGCGAGCCATTGGCCCGTGGCCTTGGTTGTGGGGGCCGCAGTCCTGTGGGGAAGTTGGCGGCTGTTTCAGAAACCCAAGTCGGCCTTGATGGGAATGGGGGGACTCGCCGCCGGCGTCGTCATTGCGGCCACGGGCCTTCCCCTCGTGGGCGGACTGGCGCAGCTCCTTTTGACGCTCAGCGGCGTCGGCCTCATCGCCGGCGGTGCCTGGGTGATCTATCAAGTCCTCAAGTCTCGTCGTACCTGAGGCCCTGTGAAGTGGATCCTCGCCGCCGCCCTGGTTCTGGGGGCGGCAGGCCTCGTGGCGGCCGAAGTACCGCCGTCCGTGAAGGAAGCCGTCCAGCTGGAGCTGGCCGGGCGGCTTTCCGAGTCGCTAGACCGCTACCGCTCTGCCTTGACCGAGGAGCCCCTGGTCCAGGACGATGCCACGGCGCTTCCTTTGACCATTTTCGTCGTCTCAAAAGCGGCTCACTTGGCCATGGATCTGGGTCTGGGCGAGGACGCCTGGGATTGGGGTTCACGCCTCGTATCGGCCCGCAACCGTCAGGCCGCCGAGGCGGGCGCCCTGGTCAGGATGCGC
Organism: Spirochaetaceae bacterium; assembly: GCA_023265735.1. Lineage (GTDB taxonomy): Bacteria > Spirochaetota > Spirochaetia > JABEVK01 > JABEVK01 > JAIFLN01. The sequence continues at coordinate 1,894 of JAHFSN010000459.1, forward strand.
CTCCTTCGGCTCCAGGGACGAATCCCCGAGGCCCTGAAGGCCTACGACAGCTTTGTGGCGGCCTGGCCCCAGGCTTCCCCCGGTCCTGCCTTGTTGTCTGAGGTCCGAAGGGCCCGAGCGGGAACCAAGAAGCCGGGGTCGGATGATGCGCTCAAGAAATCGGGGGGTCCCGCCCTTTGGGTTCTGCAAGGAGACGCCGAGAGGCTTCCCAGCCCCTCCGACGTGATGGGACTCACCGTTGTCGAGTCCACCAGGCTGCAAGTCGGCGCCTTCCGCGAATGGGGCCACGCCCAGACCCTCATCAGCATGCTCAAGGAGAAGGGGTGGAATCCGGTGACCGAGGTGAAGGTCTCTTCGGGGACCCGATTCCACGTGGTCTACGTGGTCAGCCGCCAGCCCAAGGCCGATCGGGCGCGGCTGGTCGCCGAGGGACTCTTCGTCCTGCCTTGAACTAGGGGGCCCCGCTCGAAGCCGTGCCTTCCACCTGTTCAAGCCGAAGGGGGTCGGACTGGTCCGACACCCACCCTTTGGACGTCAAGGTTCCGCTCTGGAGCCGCAGGGTTCTCACGATGCGGCTGGTGCTGCTCTCTTCCTTGGCCACCATCGAATACGCCCGCGAAACCGCTGGACTCCCTGGACTCCCCGGAACCTTGATCTGAAGGACGGTGACGCCTCCCAGCGGAAAGACAGCCACGGAACCCACGGACGGCGTCCCCCCGGTCTTCAGGCGAACCTCGGGAGCCTGGAAGTCGAACTCGTCCCCCTTGTCGTTGCGGTAGAGTCCCACGGGAGGTTTCATCTGAAGGAGAGGGCTCGTTCCTTGCCTCGCCAGGGTGAGCGCCGCGGTGGGGTCCAGCCGCTTGTAAGTTCCGTTCCA
>JAHFSN010000460.1 GCA_023265735.1 Spirochaetaceae bacterium
AGGGACTTCGGGAAAGACCCGTGGCCCTGGTGGCCGTGGCCTACCTGTATTTTCAGGGACGATCTCGTTGGAAGCAGTCCATCGCCAAGGGTCTGGAGGCGGTCCGCCGGTCTCTGCCCCATGCGTCCCTTCAGGTCTTCTGTGGGCGCGTGCCCAAGCCCCTGCCCGCGGTGGCCCGGTGGATCTTCGGGGTCCCCCGGGACAGCCCCCTCGATCTGGTGGACGCCGCGGCCGTGACGGCCTGGGCCCAGGAATGGGTCAAGACCGTCCCCCGGGTTTGAGGGTTACTTGAGGAGTTCGATGCGCCCCAACAGATAGTCGAGGCTCTCCCTCCGGAGAACAAACCGGAGGGCTCCCGACAGGACGGTGGACGCCTTGTACTCGCCCTGCCAACGGCGGCTTCGAAGGGGATCGGACCAGAACGACAGGGCCAGCTTTCCCTTCTTGATCTCGAGGACGGTCAGGCCCCGCTTGCCCACCGCGCATCCCGAATTGAAGAGGCACGGGACGAGCACGTCGCCGTAGACCAGGTCGCTGAGGTGGAGTTCCCCTGGCTTGGGTTCGGTCCGGTTTCGGGCCCGATAGCGATCCACGGCCTCCCGGATGGCCTCCCTCTTGGCTCCCTGGGCCTTGGCCCACCGGCGGCACAGCCTCTCCAGGTGATAGGACTGGGATTCCTTGCCCGAAAGGGACTCGAAGAGGGGCCGGTGCGTGTGGCCGATGATGCTCAGGATGCCCCGGGCCCGGCTGAACTCGTAGACGGTTCTCTCGAGCTTGATCTTCTTGCCGTTATCGTTGGCGATGCTCGAGTTCCCGATTCGGAACGTGTTGGCGAACACCCGGAGGCTCCAGCTGATCAGGGCGTTGTACCGGCCGTTGTTGACCTTACCCGCCTGGTGTCCGTGAAAGACAAAGAGGCTTCGGCCCTGGTAGTTGAACCGGAGCGCCTCGCCGTCGAAGGGGCGATGGGCTTCGATGAAGGCGCTGGCCCCCTCGCGGATCTCGTGGTTCCCGATGAGGCGGATCACCCGGCCCTCGGCGCGCATCCGGTGGAGGACGGTGAACACCGGCGCCCAGGCCCGGCGGATGGCTTCGGGGCGGGCCCGCAGGTACTCCTCGATATCACCGTTGAGCACCAGGGTCCAGCCCCGGGGTTCGTAATATTTCTTCAAGGCCTCCAGGACCACGGCGGCGTTCTTCTTGAAGTCGTCGTTCGGACCCCCGTCGCCCATGTGCCAATCGCTGAAGAAGGCGATCTTGTCTTGGTCAGTGAGGGGCCGGACGGGCGCGGAGTTCCACAGGTCGTCGAGGCTCATGGAGGGAGTCTACCCATCCATCGGGGCCTGGGGAAGGGCCAGGACGGAAGGCCCGAGCCTTGGTTGACCCAGGCTCCCCGGACCCCCATAATCCTTGTCATGCAGGCTTCCCTCTCCGGCCGGGTGGTCCCCCTGGGGATATTGGTCATCCTCCATGGCGCCGCGTTTGTGTTGGCCTTGGAATCCCTGGCCGCCCAACCCGAACTCGCCGCGGCGGGCTACGTTCCCTGGGTGGTGGCCGGCGGACTGGTCTTCGGAGTCCTGCTCGTGGTTCTGGGTCTGCGCCCGGTGCCCGCGGCGCTGACCCTGGTCCTCTGGGCCCTTTGGGTCCAGCTCGTCCTCCTCCCTCCCGGTTTTTCGCCCCTCTTCCACCTGCTGGCCCTGTCCCCCGTCTTGGTCCAGACCGTCCTCAGCTTGCCGCGCGTTCCCGGGCCGCTCCTGGCCCTGGCCGAACTGGGGTTTTTTCTGGCCGGCCAGGGGGCCCGGACCGCGTGGGGGCAGGAGGTGGCCGGGGCCACCCGTGAGGCCCTCTGGGGCCTGGGGGCCGTGGGAAGCGCCTTGGTGATCGGGGCCTGGGCCCTGCGGTCGGCCCTGGTCCAGCGGGACGAAGCTCGGGCCGAATTGCTTCACCTCAACCAAGGAGTCCAGCAGATTGTGGCAGCCAACGTGGGGTTCCAGGAACTGGCCACCGCCGTCGAGCAGACTTCCACGCGGCGGGAGCGTCTGCGGATCACCCGGGAGATCCACGACATCGTGGGGTACACCCTCACCAACCAGACCATGGTCCTCCAGGCCGCCGTGGTGCTCCTCGATCGGGACCACGAGAAGCTCAGGGAGCTGCTGGACTCGGCCCAGGAGTCGGCCCGGTCGGGCCTTCAGGAGGTCCGCCAGGCCCTCCGCCAGCTCCGGGGGAGCGCCGACCAGCCCCAGGCCTTCCTCAACCGTCTCCTTCAGCTCTGCCGCACCTTTGAGCGGGCGACTGCGGTGAGCGTGGAACTTTCGGGGGCCCAGACCCCCGACAACCTGCCGCCCGCCGTGGAGATGGTCCTCTACCGCCTCGTCCAGGAGGGCCTCACCAACGCCTTCCTGCACGGCAAGGCCACCCGGGTTTCCGTGGGATTGACCCTCGACGACGAAGCGCTTACTGTCCACCTCGGCGACAATGGAACCGGGGCCGACCAGGTGAGCGAGGGCATTGGCCTCACGGGAATGCGGGAGCGGTTGGCGGCCTTCGGGGGAACTCTCGGGTACGAAAGCGGCAGCCACGGGTTCACCGTCTGGGCCAAGGTGCCCCGGGGGGCCCTCCAAGATGACGCAGTGTGATGTCCCGAAGGTCCCCGGGACAAGGAAGAAGAGACAGGATAACAGGATTTTCAGGATTGACAGGACAAGATCCGGTTCAATCCTCACCCGCCATTGTCAGAAGTAATTGCAGATGGCGAGCGAAGCGAAGC
>JAHFSN010000461.1 GCA_023265735.1 Spirochaetaceae bacterium
AAGAAAGGTCTGACCTACGCTATTCCCCTGAAGGCCCGCATCAACCTGTACTTTAACAGTACCGGGGAAATTCGCCAGAAAGAAATCTACATGGGGGATATCCCCATCATGACCGACCGCGGGACGTTCATCGTCAACGGTGCCGAACGCGTCGTGGTTTCTCAGATCCACCGGTCGCCCGGTGTCGTCTTCAGCCATGAAAAAGGAATTTTCTCCAGCCGCATCATCCCCAACAAGGGTTCCTGGCTGGAATTTGAAATTGACCAGAAAAAAGAACTGATCTACGCCAAGATCGACCGCAAGAAGCGCATCCTCGCCACCCTCCTGCTCCGGTCCCTGGGTCTCCACACCCGGGACGAAATCCTGGCGTACTTCTATGAAACCAAAACCGTCTCCCTGGCCGAGCAGTCCAAGGACAGCCTTCAGGGCGCCATCCTCGCCAAGAGCGTGTTCATCGACGACGCCGGGCAGAAGAAGAAGCTGTTCCGGGCCGGCGAGCGCCTCCACGCCCACGAAATCGACGAGCTCCTCCACCAGGGAATCGTCGAGATCTCGGTCATCGACGACAGCCGCACCAAGCTGAAAGAGGAGGGGTGCAACTACCTCTCCAGCAAGATCATCCTCAACTGCTTCGAGCGCGAAGACGCCAAGTACGTCCGCGACACCTCGATCAGCGACGAGCCGACCCGGGAAGACGCCCTGGCCGCCGTGTACTCCGTGCTCCTCCCCGGCGAGCCCGTTTCCGTGGAAAACGCCGAGAAGGACCTGGCCACCATGTTCTTCAACCCCCGGCGCTACGACCTGGGGAAGGTGGGCCGCTACAAGCTCAACAAGAAATTCAGCTACAAAGACCCGGTGGAAGAGACGGTCCTGACCCGGCTCGACATCGTGAACACCATGCTCCACCTCATCAAGGTTTACCACGAAGACGCTAACATCGACGACATCGACCACCTGGGCAACCGCCGGGTGCGTTCTGTGGGCGAGCTCTTGGCCAACGTGATGAAGACGGCCTTCAGCCGCATGGAGCGCATCGCCAAGGAACGGATGACCCTCAAGGAAATTGAGACCCTCAAGCCCCAGGACCTGGTGTCCATCAAGCCTGTGGTGGCCGCCATCAAGGAATTCTTTGGGTCCAGCCAACTGTCTCAGTTCATGGACCAGGTCAACCCCCTGGCCGAGCTGACCCACAAGCGCCGCCTCTCCGCCCTCGGGCCGGGCGGCCTGACCCGCGAGCGCGCGGGCTTCGAGGTCCGCGACGTCCACTACACCCACTACGGCCGCATGTGTCCCATCGAGACTCCCGAAGGTCCGAACATCGGTCTGATCGTGTCGCTGGCCTCGTACACCCGGGTCAACGACTACGGCTTCCTCGAGACCCCGTACCGCACCGTCGAGAACGGCCGGGCGACTCAGAAAGTCGAGTACCTGTCCGCCATCGACGAGGAGAAGTACTACATCGCCCAGGCGTCGGCCAAGCTCGATAAGAGCGGCAACTTCCTCGAAGACCTCGTTCCCTCCCGGAAGGCCGGGGACTACACCTCGAAGGAACCCGCCGCCCTCCAGTACATGGACGTGTCGCCCAAGCAGATCATTTCGGTCTCCTCGGCCCTCATCCCCTTCCTGGAGCACGACGACGCCAACCGGGCCCTCATGGGCTCGAACATGCAGCGGCAGGCCGTGCCCCTCCTCTTCCCCGATCCGCCCATCGTCGGTACCGGTATGGAGAACAAGGCCGCCTACGACTCCGGCGTCCTGGTGAAGGCCAAGCGCCCCGGAGAGGTGACCTACGTCACTTCGACGGTGATCCACATCAAGCCCGACGGCGCCAGCGACCCGGCCGAACGCGACCTGTACGAGCTGGTGAAGTACGCCCGGACCAACCAGGATACCTGTTTCAACCACAGACCCGTGGTCCGCATCGGTGACCAGGTGCAGAAGGGCACCGTCCTGGCCGACGGCCCGGCGACCCTCTACGGCGAACTGGCCCTGGGCCGCAACCTCCTGTTGGGCTTCGTGCCCTGGAACGGCTACAACTACGAAGACGCCATCCTCATCAGCGAGCGCATCGTCAAGGAAGACCTGTTCACCTCCATCCACATCAAGGAATACTCCACCGAGATTCGGGAGACCAAACTGGGGCCCGAGCGGATCACCCGCGACGTGCCCAACTGCTCCGAGAAGGCCCTCGAGGACCTCGACGACGAGGGTCTGGTGTGCATCGGCAGCAAGGTGAAGGCCGGGTCCATCCTGGTCGGTAAGGTGACGCCCAAGAGCGAAACCGAGACCACGCCGGAATTTAAGTTGCTCAACAGCATCTTCGGCGAGAAGGCCAAGGACGTGAAAGACTCGTCCCTGCGGTTGCCCCACGGCATCGAAGGTACCGTCATCGACATCCAGCGGCTCAAGCGTTCCGAGGGCGACGACCTTCCCCACGGCGTCGACGAAGTCATCAAGGTTCTCGTGGCCAAGAAGCGAAAGCTCCGCGAGGGCGACAAGATGGCCGGCCGGCACGGAAACAAGGGCGTCGTGGCGCGTATCCTCCCCGTGGAGGACATGCCCTTCCTCGAAGACGGAACTCCCCTCGACGTGTGCCTCAATCCTCTGGGCGTTCCGTCCCGAATGAACCTGGGACAGATCCTTGAGAGCGAGCTGGGCATGGCCGGTTACCTGTTGGGCGAGCACTATTCGACCCCGGTGTTCCAGTCGGCCAGCGCCGAAATGATCGAAGACAAGCTCGAGAGCGCCGGCTGGAGCCGCACCTGCAAG
>JAHFSN010000038.1 GCA_023265735.1 Spirochaetaceae bacterium
TTCCAACGACACCCCCGCGGAAGAGTACCAAAAGGCCGCCGAACTGGGCGCCATCATCAACCTTGATGATATCAGCCACATTGACTACCTCGAGAAAGCCCTCGGCAAGCTGCCGGAGATTCTCAGTTTCAGGTATAACCCGGGTCCTCTGAAAGAAGGCAATGCCATCATCGGAAAACCCGAGGAGGCTAAGTATGGCTTCACCAGGGAACAGCTTTTTGAAGGGTATCGAACATTGCGGACCAGGGGAGTGAAGCGGTTCGGGCTCCACACCATGGTGGCGAGTAACGAACTCGACCCCGACTATTTCGTCGAGACAGCTCGAATGCTATTCCAGTTGGCGGTGGAGATTCACAAGGAGATCGGAATACGATTCGATTTCATCAACTTGGGAGGGGGAGTCGGAATCCCCTATCGCCCGATCCAGAACGCAGTGGACCTGGGGTATGTTGGCCGAAAGATTCAACAAGCGTACAAGGACCTCATCGTTCCGGCGGGTCTGGATCCGGTGAAGATCATCATGGAATGCGGGCGGGTCGTTACAGGACCCTATGGATACCTGGTCACCAGGGTCCTCCACAAGAAGCACATCTACAAGGACTACGTCGGCCTCGACGCCTGTATGGCCAACCTGATGCGTCCAGGAATGTACGGCGCCTATCATCACATCACCGTCCCCAGCAAAAAGAACGGTGCCACAAAGGTTTACGATGTATCCGGCTCGCTCTGCGAGAACAATGACAAGTTCGCCATCGACCGAGAGATCAGCGATCCTGACATCGGAGACCTGCTGGTCATCCATGACACTGGTGCCCACGGGCATTCGATGGGATTCAACTACAACGCGAAACTGAGGAGTGCCGAAGTCCTCTGGGAGGGGGAAGGAAAGTTCCGCCAAATCCGCAGGGCGGAAACCTACACGGACCTCTTCGCCACCCTAGATTATCCCGGACTCAAGGCCTGACTGGTCCCAAAGGCCACGAGGGATGAAACGTGTCTTCCTTGTCCGGCACGGCGAAAACAAGGCCAATCTCACCCATGAATTCTCCTATCGGAAAATCGACTATCCCCTCACCGAGAAGGGAAGGTTGCAAGCCCAGCAAACGGCCCAGTACTTTGAGACGATCCCTATCGATCAGATCTACAGTTCGCCCCTTCGCCGGGCCCAGGAGACAGCCGAGTATCTTTCCCTTGCCAAAGGGGTCCCAGTGTTCATTGACGAACACTTTCGGGAAGTCAACGTCGGGAGCCTTGAAGGAATGCCACCTGATGAGGCGGCCTGGTCGCAGTACCGAGAAGTCATGCGGCATTGGCTATCGGGTAACAGTGAAGCGAGGTTCCCAGGTGGCGAAAGCCGAAGGGAATTGACCGAACGTTTTCGGGAGGGCCTCGAGATTCTCAGAACCGCGAAGGGACAGAGCATTTTACTAGTTGGTCACGGAGGCATCTTTACCCATGGGGTGGCCGACCTTTGTGGAATTGCTGACCTGAGGTCCTTCTTCTCCAGGGAAAATCACAATTGCTCCGTCAGTGAGCTCCTAGTTGACGACTCGCTCAGCAGACCGTCTTTTCAGCTTATTCGCTGGGGTGATGTGTCACATCTTTCGGGGATCGCCGGGGAACTCGTCGAAGGGATCCCCGAATTTGCCAAGGTGAAGTACCTCTAGCTCTGGATTTCTCGTCCGAGGGCTTCTGCATTTAGCCAATTGTCCCGTTGTCAGGGCCGCTCCAATGGCCCATACTGGCGGCAAATGAGCTCTGTCCCCACCCTGTACATTGTTGCCACACCCATTGGAAACCTAAAAGACATTACGCTTCGCGCTCTCGAGACCCTTCGAGAAGTTGACATTGTCGCGGCTGAAGACACTAGGCATACCCTGCAGCTCCTCAACGCCCATGGGATCGTGAAGAGATTAGTCAGCTGCCGGGCCGCCAATGAGTCAAACAGCGCCGACGGGATCGTCAAGCTGCTCTCCGGGGGACAGAGCATCGCGTATTGTACCGACGCTGGCACACCCGGCCTAAGCGACCCCGGGGCCGTCCTGGTTTCCCGGGTCCGGGAAGCCGGCCACCCTGTTGTTCCAATCCCTGGACCCAGTGCCTTGGCCGCCATCCTGAGCGTTGGTGGCCTCGGAGGTCGGACCGTCACTTTTGACGGCTTTGCCCCGGTCAAACCGGGCAAGCGCCAGAAGCGTATCGATGAACTCCTAAATCGAAAAGAATCCTTCGTTTTGTACGAGTCACCGTTCCGAATCGTCAAGCTTTTGCAGGCGATCGCCGATACGGAACCTGAAAGGAAAATTCTTGTGGCTAGGGAAATGACGAAGAGCCACGAGGAATTCCTTTCAGGATCTGCCCTCTCGGTCTTGAACGACCTCAAGGGCAGGCCTATAATCAAGGGTGAATTTGCTGTGCTGGTGTCCGGACTGGTTTCCAGCGACGAGGACGACGTCAAGGATTGAGTTCGGAATGCCGATAAGAGAAGCACAAGGGGAAGGTTATGACGATTGACCGCATGGGATCTTTGGATCCCCTCCAGAATCTGGGCAAGACAGAAAAAGCGTCCAAGCCCGTCAAAACCGACCGGCCGGACTCCATCGAGGTGTCATCGGAGGCCAAGAGCCAGGCCGAGCTTTTGGCTGCCCGCGAAGTCGTTCGTTCCACCCCTGACGTTCGGGCCGACCGTGTGGCAGAAGTCAAGGTGAAACTTCAGGATCCCAACTACATCAATAACGCCATATTGGAATCGACAGCGGAAGGGATCCTCAAGTCCTTTGGGCTCTAAGCCGAGGCCCCGGGGTTTCCCCCATTTCAGTGCCTGATGAAGCCGTCGAATCCGACGGCTTTTTTTGTTTCTGAGTTCGGGAGGTCTTCACGATGGAATTCCACTTTCCTCAGGTAGTTCACCTCGGCCACGGCGTGAGCCAGAAGTTCGGCCTCGCCGCGAAAGAATCCGGTGCTCGCGTACTCCTTCTCACCGAGGCTGCATTCGATGGTGGAAAGGAAATCGGAATCCTCACTCACTCCCTGGAACGGGCCTCGGTCCCCTATCTCATCCTGTCGCGCAACTCAAGGAAGAGCCTCCCCGACACTCTGAAAGAAATCGTTTCGGTGGCTCAGGCGAGTCGGGTTGAAGTACTCGCTACCCTGGGGGGCGCCGACCAAATGTCCTTAGGTCGGGCCGCCCTCCGAGAACTGGCCCCGACCCGATCGATTCCCTATTTTGAGGTTCCGACCGCCGTTTGCTATCCCCTCCTCCTTCGCCCCGAAGCCTTTCTCTCCACGGGTCACCCCTCCGATGTGCGTTTCCTGGATTTCTCGGCACCTTCTGGGCATCAGGTGTTTATTGATCCTCATATGTCCACAGGACAAACCTCGAAGTCATCCGTCTCGGCGCTCTTGGAAGCTCTCTTCTATGCTGTGGAATCCTACCTGCACGAAGTCACCGGGCTTACCGAACAGAGCCTTCTCTTGGGAGCCGTTGAGTCGATCTGGTCCACCCTTAAGAAGATCTATGAGAATCCAGCCAATGCGGAGTATCGCCTGCTAGCGGCCCAGGCGGGTTTCAACATTGCCGTCGCCGCAGCTCTTGTCCCACGGGCCGCCGGTGTCACGTTTTCTTTCACCTTGGCGGGCCTAGCCGGACTCTCAACTTCGTCCTTCGGAAGCCTTCTGTTGGCGCCCCTCCTTGAGTTCCACGCGCCGAAGAGTGGTCCGAGGCTGCAGGCCCTGGGGCGGGCTTTTGGTCACGAAATCAGAGAAGGGGAAGATGAAGCCCTGGGTCCCAAGATGGCCCAGGATGTTCGCAAGTTCTTGAATCTCCACAAATTGCCGCTCCGGCTGGCCGATTACCATCTCGTCGACACCCAGATCACCCAGGCGGTCGATGTGGTTCGCGGCCTGGACTTGAGGCGTGGGGGCATCTTGGAAGCGGACCAGCTTCCCGATTTTGTTCGCAACATTCTGTGATTTCCCTGCGAAAGCTCGCGGGCTTGCCGGACAGGTCCCGGGCCCGAAAGCTCATTTCCCTCCTTGCGGAAGAGCAGAACCCCGCTTACCAGGCGGGTCTGGTGGAGCTCGCACATCTCTTCCTCGAAGAAAAATGCTCTGTCCCCATCGCCCCGTTGTCCGAACGCGGTCGGGCACTCCTCCGGTACCGTTTGGCGGCGAAACTCGGTATCGAAGTCGCCGATTGGGACCTTCAAGCCCCGGCCGACCGCTCGGAGGAGCCCACGAGGTTCCCCTTTTCGGTTTGGCTCGACGATCTCCGATCGCCCTTTAACGTCGGGTCCATCGTAAGGACGGCCGAAGCCTACGGGTTCGAGTCTGTCCTCTTCTCTCCTTTGACGCCCGGACTCGACCATCCGCGCACCCTGAGAACTGCCATGGGAGCCCAGGCCTACCTCGCGCACGAGGCTCTGTCCCTCGAAGACCTGATGCTCCGCCACGGAAGTCGTCCGGTGTTCGCCCTCGAGCTCGGAGGTACCCCCTTGCACGAGTTTGTCTTCCCCCCAGAGGGTGTCGTCTTGGTCTGGGGTGAGGAATTGGGACTCAGTCCGGAGGCTTTGGCGTGGGCCAACGGTTCGTGTGGGCGCGTCAGTCTTCCCCTCTATGGCCGCAAAGCGGCTCTGAATGTTGGTGTCGCCTTCGGTATTTTGGCCGCCGCTTGGACGGCTCAGGTGAAGTCCCTAGAGGGTTGAAGGCCCAGGCAAAGTCGTTCGTTTTCGCAGGAACACGGCGGGTACCAGGGCGAGCAGGATCAGTGCCGAAGTGAGGATGAACACGTCCTGAAGGGCAAAGACGTAGGATTGTTTTGCGATGTGTCCGGACATCAAAGCCCCTCCCACCGCGGGATTTCCGCCCATCCAGCTCGTATAGGCTGTGTTGTCGGAACACAGCGCGTCGCTCATCCTAGCCCGATGGAAACTTCCTCGTTGGGTGATGAGAAGCGTCATGATAGCGATTCCGAACGAACTGGCGACATTTCGAATGAGGTTGGTGACGGAACTGGCCCGACTGATCAAGCGCACTGGCAGGTCGCTGAGGGCCGCCGTCTGGGCAGGCATCATGCACAGAGCCATCCCGAGGCCTCGCCAGACCAGCCACCAGGTGATGGTTGCAATGCTCGTGTCGAGGGTAATTTCTGAGAACATCCAGGTCATGAGCGACATGATGAGTAAGCCGATGACCACGGGAATTTTGGGTCCCAGCCTATCATAGAGCTTGCCAGACAGGGGCATGACGACGGCCGACAGAATGGCGGCTGGAAACATAATGAGGCCGGTCTGCATGGCCCCCAATCCGCGGATGGACTGAAGAAAGAGCGGAATGTAGAACAGCGCCGAGAACATGCCAATTGTCGTGATGCCCACCAAAATATTGGCAAAGGTGAAGCTCGGGTAGGCAAATACCGTCACGTCAAGCAGCGGCTCGGGAGACCATAACTCAATCAGAACAAAAAGGACCAGGACGCCTACGCTGCCGACGAAAGTCAGAATCGTGGCCTCGGAGGTCCAACCCCAGCTATTTCCCTTGGACAATCCGTACAGCAACCCCGAGAATCCCAAAGCGGCGGTGACCGCCCCGGGAATATCCAACTTGCCCACGGGCTCTCTCTTGAACGAGGGGATCAGGAACCACCCCAGAATCAACCCGACGGCGCCGATGGGCACGTTGAGCAGGAAGATCCATCTCCAGTTGACGTACTCGACCAGCCATCCGCCCAAGGTGGGCCCCACCGCCGGGGCGACCAGCAAGGACATCCCCATGATTCCCATGCCCGAGCCGATTTGCTCCTTGGGTACGAGACGATAGATCATGGCCATGACCAAGGGCGACATCATGCCGCCGCCCAGGGCCTGGATGATCCGAGCCACGATGAGGCTTTCGATGTTCCATGCGGAGGCGCAGAACACGGAACCGATGGTAAAGGCAGCCATTGAGGCGAGGTACAGCCGCTTGAGGCCGAACTTATCCCCCAGCCATCCCGACAGGGGAATCACCATGGCCATCGCCAGCATGTAGGCGATAGACACCCACTGCACTCCGTCGGTGTCCGTGTTGAAGACGGCCATGATGGAAGCGATGGCCACGTTGACGATGCTCGAACTGAGGATAGACATGAAGACGCCAATGAGAACGACCAGAACCGGAATCATCCAGTGCTTGTGGTCGAGTCCGTCGCCGACCGGGGCGTTCATCGAGACGTCTCGGCGGGGCCCAAAGACGAAGTCGATTCCGGGCGAAGCAGCGACGAGTTTTCGAGGAGGGACAGAGCACGGATCAAGACCGAAAGAGACTCGTCGTCCCAGGAACCCAGGAGTCTAGCGAACTGCAGATTCAGGTCCAGCATCACCCGTTCCACGAGGCTCGCGCCCTCTGAGGTCAAAGCAATCCAAATCGACCTCCGGTCCTCATCGGACATTGCCCTTGTAACCCACCCCTTGGCGACAAGGGCATCGATGGACCGCGACATGGTGGGGGAACTGACGCGTTCCGACTCGGCGAGATCTCGGAGGGAGAGACGCGGCTGCTGAGAGAGGCGGAACAGGGCCCGAACCTGAGGTACGCTGGTTGTCTCGGGAAATCGGACGGCCAGGACCGTCCGCAGAACACGATGGACACCGGGGACCACGTGGGTCAGGGCCCGGGCCGCCTCTTGCGCCAACGGGTTCAGTTCCGTCTCATTGTCACTGCTCATAGTTGCATATGCTAACTAATAAGTTAACCCCCGTCAAACCTTCTTGGCTGGTGAATGGGTGGTCAACGCAAAATCCGCAGAGTTGCTTTGTTGGGCAAGAGGAGGAATACTGTCTTCTGCGACCGAGATCCGCAGACGGAGGGAAATTGAGAGTCCTTGTTCTCGTCATCCTGGGCCTGACCCTCGCCGGATGGGTGGTAGCCGAGACCACGCCCCTGGCGCGAGCCCAGCAGCTTCAGATTGAGCTGTATTCAACTCTTCTCAAGGGAGATGCGGACGGCGCGTCGGGGATCCTGGCCCAGCTCAACGAGCTGGCCAAGCAGGGGTTTCTGCGGGTCTTCAGCGCCGAGGACGAACTGAGGATCCAGGCCCTCTTGAAGAATACAGGGCTGCTTTCTGATCCCGGTCAGATTAAAGAGGTTTTTGAGGCCCACAAGGGCGACGCAACGCTTGTCGACGCCCGGGAGAAGTTCGTCCTATGGAAGACTTCCGTGCTGTACAACCGCCGCCGCGACCTTCTGGCGGCTCCCGCTTCGGCGTCTCAGGAATCCCGGGACTTTCTCGTCGTCGTCCTCGACTCCTTGAGTTTTGACGAATCTCAGGAGGACAAGGCCTATGCCTTTGACCGGGAAGCCCAGAGGTTTCTGAGCACGTACCCCGGATCCGACCACGCCAGCGTCGTGGCAACGTACCTCAAGAAGGACATCCGATACTTCGCGGTGAAGGTGCGCTTCGGGGCCAGTGCCCTGTTCGGGGGAGACGAGATCGGGGCTTCCAACGGGCCCCACCCAGGCTTTGACCTGGGTTGCCAGATCACCACTCCGGAACCCAACCTCTCGTACGTCCTGTCCTTCGGAACGTTCTTCTACGGACAGCTCGGCCGGGACTCTTCGATCACCGGCGCCCCCTACTACAGCGGGCACAGTCTCGTGCTCGACGACTTCTCCCTTCAGATCGGATATCCCTTCTATTTCCCCGTGGGCTCCCTGGTCCCGCTTCTCGGTCTCTCGCTGGTGGGCTTTCAGGACCAGCCCCCGGGACAGGGACACGGGAGCACCGTGTACTCGCCCTTCGTGACCGTGGCCCTGGAAGCCAACGGCCTCGAACCCAAGGTCCAGGTTCTCGATGCCCCCAATTTCTTCGAACTAAGTCTTATGGGAGGGGTGTACCTCCCCACCAATTCGTCCGACCCCGTCCTCGCCACCGTCCGTCCCTTTGTGAAATTCAACCTGTCCCTTGGTCCCAAATACCTCGTGCTGGCGGGCCAGGGTTCTCCGTCTACTTCCCCTTTTTGACCAGGGCCAGTTGAAGGGGGACGTCGAGGATTTCGAAGGTCTCGTCACTTTCGAGACCCTGGGCCGCGTCGGCGGACTTATCCCTGGCGCCGAGCCTCTGGGACTCAATGACGATGTTGAACCATCCATCCGATTTCCACCGGAAGAGAAAACTGCCTAGATGGAGAATCTGCCCCGGCTTCACTTCAAGGACCTCCTCCTGCAGCTCTTTCGTGAGTATCTGCCCCGACCCGGCCCCCATACTGTGCGGACCCATGGCGGCATAGTTGGGCTTGAAATAGACGGCGAGGTTCTTGGTCCTGTACTTCCCGGGCGGCAGCTGGTACAGCAGCCAGGGGAAGTCGAATTTCTCCTTTTGAAGCGCCTTGCTGTACAGCGGCACGCCGTTGATGTCGAAGTTGAGGTGGTTCTCTAGATCCGGCCGCAGGCTGATGTCAAAGTACTCGTCCTTGTCGTTGACCAACTGCAGAACCAGCTCCCCGTCTCCGAGTCCCCCCGGGGCGGTCTCCACTTGGGGGCTGATCGCTACCCCCCCGTTGTCCGTCAGATTGAAGTGGGACTCGTTTTCGCGCAGGTTCAAGAGCAGGGGAGTCTTGTTGATTGAAAGGCAGCCCGACACGAGGGCCGCAGAAAAGAACACCAAGAGAATTTGACCTTGTCTCATGTTCCAAGCCTCCCCCGTGACTTTACGGGCGAGCGGCCCGTTTGCAAAGGGACCGGCCTGCTGACTTGATCCTTTATTTCTCTCATTGTTTACTGAATTCGATTTGCGTCGACGGCACCCTCATGAAGAAAAGTACTCTCGAACTCGATCTGGCTTTCCTGAGATTCCTCGAAATTGCCAAGGGTGCTCGGGATCTGGGTGACCTGACCCAGGCCTTCGGCACCCTCCTGGGCCATTTTGGATACGACCGCTTTATCATCAGCGACCTGACGGGAACGACCATCGACGAACGGGAAAGCCAGTTCTCCCTGGTCCACAACTACCCCGTGGAATGGATGGACAGATACCTCGAGCGCCACTACGTCGACTCCGACCCCGTCTACCTGAAGGGTCTGCGCCGCACGCCCCCCTTCTCCTGGGCCGAAGCCAGGCAGGAAGCCCGTCATCCCCGGTCGGTTCGCGTCATGGACGAAGCGGCGGACTTTGGCCTTCGGGCGGGGGCCGGGTTCACCCTGACCCTGCGGCGCGGGCGGATCGTGGGCTTTGGACTCGCCTCCTCGTTTCTCGACCCCCGCGACGATGTTCCTTCGCTGGAACTGCTCAAGACCGCTGCCTTTTCAGTACGAAGTGCCCTGGAGGAACTCAGTTCCCCGGCCCAAGCCTCGGTCATTTCTCTTTCGCCCCGGGAGAGGGAAGTTCTCCAGGGCGTCTCGATGGGACGGGACGAACAGGAAATGGCCGCAACCCTCGGAATCAGCGAGGCTGACGTCAGACGCCATTGCGAGGGCGCGGCCTGGAAACTGGGAACCCACACCCTCGCCTACGCCGTGGCCAAGGCGCTCCGCCTCGGTCTGATCTCGTAGGGCCGGGTGCGACCCCTCGGAGGATGCGACACCAGCCAGGGGAAGCTTTGTCGCTCTCGGGTCCTGGAGGGGGGAGAGGGGACCTCACTAGTCCTCGTCGCTGCGCTTCTGCGGGATCGTTCGGCCCCCTCGCCCCCCTCCACTCGAAAGATTTCCAGCAACTCCCCTGGGGGTTTTTCATGGCCGAGTGCCCGCTCCCCGTGGCCGAGGGGTCGGTCCCCTCCGGGCTCCGGCAGGGGTAAGCCGAAGGCGTCCCCCCGTCTTCGGCGACCCTGCGGGCACCTCGCGCGGAGGGGGCATGCGGCCCCATTCTACTGGATGAGGACGGCGTTCAGGTTGTTCGAGGGCAGGCCCGCCACCGCAGACCAGTTGGTCCCCCCGTCGGAAGAGACCTGCAGTCCGTTCGACCCCGTGGCCAAGTAGAGCTTCGACCCTGCGGACGCAATCCCGTTGACCTTGGCGGAATAGATGGTGGCCCAGGTATTGCCGCCGTTGGTCGAGACAAAGGCTCCGATGGGCGCCCCGGCGTAGAGGGACGACCCCGAAACGTAAACCGCATACGCCGGATAACCACTGGTGGCGGACAGAGAAGTCCAGGTTGTTCCGTCATTGCTGGTCGCGGACACATCGCCCGCCCCCCCAGAGGTCGATGTCGCCGCGTACAACGTTCCACCGGACAACGCGAGGTTGGCCACGTAGGGACCAGCGAGG
>JAHFSN010000462.1 GCA_023265735.1 Spirochaetaceae bacterium
CATGAGCCTGCTGGTGGTGGTGGCCATCGTCACCATCGCCCTGAACCCCCTGCTGTACCAGGGCGTCCTCCGGCTGGCCTCCCGGGCCCCCCGGGAAGCGCCCCTGGACGCGGCCGACTACCAGCAGCTCCCCGAGGGCCGGCTTCCGGCCAGCGACACCCTCAGCAGCCGGGTGGTCCTGGTGGGGTACGGCCCGGTGGGCCAGGTGCTCCACCGCGTCCTGAAGGATTACGCCATCGCCGTTACCGTGGTGGAGATGAACCTCGACACCGTGAAGGACCTTCGGGCCAAGGGCGTGCCGGCGGTCTACGGCGACGTGGCCCGGCCCGAGACACTCGAGGCCGCCGGGGTGGCCGAGGCCGACAGCCTCATCCTGTCGGCCCCCGACCTCGACCACAAGGCCATCATCGAGGCCGCCCGGGCCCTGAACCCGAAGGTGCAGGTGCTGGGCCGGGCCACGTACCTGAGCCAGCTCCCCGCCCTGATGGCCAGCGGGGCCGATGCGGCCTACAGCGGCGAAGGCGAGACGGCCCTGGCCATGCTGGCCAGCCTCATGCGGCAGCTCGGGTCTACCGACGAGCAGATTGACCGCGAGCGGGACCGCGTCGAGGCAGAATTTGCCGGGCGGCCCACTAACTAACCCGTGCAAGGGCTAGGATCTCGCCATTTTTGCTTCGCCTCGGTCGTGTGCGGTGCTCGGCTCAAGCCGCTGTCGCGTCTTGAGCCTGGGAGTTTTGGGGCCTGCCCCAAAACTCCAGGACTTGGCCGCAGGCCAATGTCCGCGACTTTGCCGGAAAGGCGACCTCCTTCGCCCAGATCTGCACGGGCTTTGCTTCGCTCGCCGCCTGATAATAGGTCGTCGATTGCTGAGGAATAGGTCGAGATCCTGACTATGGCCTATTCGCCCCGATCTACACGGGCTTCGCTTTGCTCGCCACCTGGAAAAAGCTGGTGACGCGGAGGGGGGGCGTCTCGGTTGGGATTTTCTCTTGTGGGTTTTTACGTGTGCCTGTAGTCTGGTTGCATTATGGCAGAAATGTTTCCCCCGGTGCTCAATGCTGACTATTTGTCGCATGTGCAGAACGCTATCCAAACCCAGGGTCTGGGGTGGAGGGCGGACAAGACCTTCTTCTACAATTTCGCGGTTGAGACCCTGCTGAAGCCCTTTGCGTACCAGCCCCACGCCGACGAGAAGTCCCTGGAGGATAGGGTGGCGGTCACCGACGGCGACGTGCCGGTGGAGGCCGTCCCCGACGAAAATGCCCCGCCGCCGCCGGCCTGGGACTGGACCAACGTGGACGGCCACAACTACATCGACCCGGTGGTCCACCAGGGGCTCACCCAGACCTGCGTGGCCCATGGGGTGGTGGCGGCCTTCGAGGCCCAGTCGCGCATCCTCAAAGACCTTCCCCTCGACCGCCCGTACCACTTTGCCTTTCCCACGTTCTCCGAGGAGCAGCTCTACGTCTGCGGCAACGACGACCCCGACGGCATGATGAAGGGCTGGAACATCACCGCCGCCCTGGACTACTGCCAGGACCAGGGGCTGGTCCCCGAGTACCTGGCCGAGGCCTTTGTCCACGTGCTGGGCGGCCGGATGACCGACGAAATGAAGAAAGTGGCGTCGACCATCGGTGCCACGGTGAAGTTCGACGACACCCAAATCCTGGCGATGAAGAGGTGGCTGGTGGAGAAGGGGCCCCTCATCACCACCCTCCTGTTCCCCCAGAACCTCGACCTCCTCTTCTATCGGGGCGGGGTCTACGAGCCCACCATGACCGACTATGTCCTCGACGCGGCCCACTGCGTGGCCATCGTCGGCTACGATGACGCCCAGGGCGCCTGGAAGATCAAGAACAGCTGGGGCCCCGACTGGGGCGAGGGGGGCTTTATGTGGGTCAAGTACCACACCTGCTACCTCGAAACCGAGGTCTTCGGCCTCGACCAGCTGAACGTCTACCTGCGGACCCTGGACTAGATCGTGCAGATTCGTGGCCGGAGACCTTGCTACCTGCAGATCGACGACAAACCCTTCCCCGACCTGTCACGGCTGTCCGAGGGGACCCTGACCTGGACCCAGGCCGCCCAGGCCTTCCTGCTGTGCCCCTTCACCGGGGCGTCGCTCTGGGTGGCCCCGGCCGAGCTGGGCCTCCTGGGGCGGCTGCCCGGGGCCCAGTGGACGGAGGCCCAGAAGTGGATCGACGAGGGCCTGGTGACCGCCGAGGGCCTGGCCAGCCTCGTCCAGCGTCAGGTGGTGGTCAGCGACGGTCCCGAGAGCCAGGAACTGCGGGACCATGAGGCCCGGCTGGAGGCCACCGGGTGGCACGCCCTGGCGGCCCTCTACCACGGCCAGACCCGCTGGTCCGGGGTCAGCGCCGAGCCCGACATGGATCGGGAGAGCCTTTTGGGGCACCTGAGGGACCACGTGCGCACCTACGGCGATCCGCCGGGTCCCTTTGTCCGCCGGGACGACGCCCTGGCCGAGGTGGCCTTGCCCGCCGGCAACCCCGGCGACCTTTCGCAGGTGCTCCGGGACCGGTTCACGGCCCGGGCGTTTCTCATGGACCGGGACCTTCCCCTGGCCGCGTTCAGCGATGTTCTGGCCGAGGTGTTCGGACGCCAGGGCACCGAGGTGGGGCCCGAGGGCATGACCTTCCTCAAAAAGACCAGCCCCTCGGGGGGCAGCCTGCATCCCGTGGAGGCCTACCCCCTCGTGCTGAAAGTGGAGGGCCTGCAAACCGGGCTCTACCACTACCG
>JAHFSN010000463.1 GCA_023265735.1 Spirochaetaceae bacterium
TTTACGGGAACTGACCTGTTCTGGAACCTGCAAGGTTCGATCACCCAAGACCTAGGGGACGGACTTGTCTTCAAAGGCGGAATAGACAATGATCCGGTCCTCCGCCTTCGAGCCTACAGCCAAGTAGGTTTCTCCGCCCAGAACTTCTCCCTGAAATTCGCGCCCTTCCTGGGAGCCTTCAACTCGGCGCAGAAATGGTTCAACCCCGGACTCGACGCTTCGGTGGAGTACAATTGGCCGGGGATCATCTTTGTCCGAGGCGGTTTTCTCACCACGTTCGCTCCCCTTTCCAAGACGGGAGACTACTACCTCGGGGCCCTCTACGGGGCTGTGGGCGTCCAAGTCGAAAACGGCATCATTACGTTCAACGCCCAGGACAAGACCGCGACGTTCCTGACAGCGACGGGGAATACTGCGGTGGATGAGTCCACAAAATACTGGCTCGACACCGAGATGTTCATCAAGAACTTTCCCCTGCGGTGGGCCATTTTGACGGGCTACCAGGTCACCAGCCGCAGCTACGTGACAACCTCGGAAACGGCGACACCTGTCTATTCCTTGCTCCTGGGCGGTCGATTCTCCTGGGACTTTGGTCCGGATCTTTCGGCCTACGTTCAGGGAGAAACTTCCTATTTCAATACGGGACTGGGCTCTACTACAATGAATGTTGCCGCAACGACCCCGATCCTCGACGTCGTTGGCGGCCTTCGTTATCACCTGTGAGGAGGAACCAACGACGGGAGCGCGCCTGAGCTTCGACCAGCTGACAGCCTACCTCCAGGGTCACGATGATTACCTCATCTTGAGTCACTCCGATCCCGACGGCGATGCCGTGGGGAGCGAGCTGGGCCTGCTGTGGGTTCTCAGAGCCCTGGGGAAGCAGGCTTTTATCCTCAACTCGGATGCCTGCCCCCTCAAGCTCAGGGTCTTTGACCCCGACGGGGACCTCCACAGCCTGGAGGACGGCGACCCCGTTCCCCCGGAGCTGGGTCAGAAGATTCTCATCCTCATCGATACGTCGGACTTTCAGCATACAAGAAGGGCCCGGGAAGTCCTCCTCCCATTTGGCCGAGAAGTCATCATCATCGACCACCATACGCCCCCCAGCCAGCTCCCCTGCCCCGCGTACATCGACGATACGGCGGCGGCGTCGAGCCAGATCGTGTTTCTTCTGGCCGAGGCGTTTCGCCTCACCCCCGACTTGGCGGCGGCCAACGCTCTGTTCATGGGGATCGTCTACGATACGGGATCCTTCATCTATCCTAAAACCACGCCCGTGACCTTTCGGGCCGCCCAGCAGTTGGTGGAATGGGGAGTGAGTCCCAAGGACATCCATTCGGCCCTCTTTGAAACCATTGACCCGGCCCGGATGAGGCTCCTGGCCCGAGTTCAGTCTTCCCTGAAGCTCGTCCATGACGATAGGACCGCCCTGCAGATCATGACCTACGGCATGATCGAGGAAACCGGGGCGGCACCCGAGGACGCAGAGAACTTTATCAACTACCCCTTGAAGTGCTCGACCATCCTGGTGTCGGTGTTCCTCAAAGAGGTCAAACCCGGCTTCTTTCGCTGTTCTTTGAGGTCCAAGGGAACCGTCGATGTCTCGGGTCTGGCCCTGAGCCATGGGGGCGGCGGGCACCGGACAGCATCGGGTTTTCCTTGTCCGGCCCTCCCCCTTGCGGAGCTGGAGGGCCACCTATTACAATCCGTTCTCGACCTCTACCCCAAGGACTGAACTGTTTGAACCGCCTGCTTGCCGCGCTCGTGGCGTTCCTTTGCTTCTCGTGCTCTCCGCCGCCGCCCCCTGTGGTTGCGCCAACTTCGGAATCGGCCGATCACAAGGTACCCACCGCGGAGACCTTGGTCGCCCCGCGCATCCCCATTGGTCCTGACAAAAAAGCGATTCAAACCCTGGTGGCCAACCTCAACCAAGACCCCGCCGAAGAGCAGGTGATTGTCCTGCAGAACCGGCAGAATCTCAGTCTGCCCGTCACCATTCAGGTTGCCGCCTACGATCAGGCCCGCAAGACGTCGTACTTGGCCTGGGAAGGCACCGCCCTGGCCAGCGCGTCGCAGCCCGTCTCCCTGAGCCTCGAAGACCTGATCGGCGACCACCAGCTTGAGGTCCTCGTCCAGGGTCTGGACGAAGCGGGTCATCCTTCCCTCGACGTCCTTCGCCCCGTTCCCAGTTCGGGAAGTCTGGGATTGGCCTACAAAACGATCTTCTCCAAGGTCTCCCGGGGAACGATCCGAATTGATCATCCCATCCGACCGGACTCGTATTCGGCCGGTCAGAACTCGAACCTCAGCGACTTCATTGTTGTCGATGAACCCGATCCCTCTTCCAAGGATCCGTCGCGCATGGTTCGCACCACCTACGCTTGGCTCTTCCAGAAGGGAGAGTACGTTTCGACGACCACCGAGCGCTACCAAAGGGAAACGGTGACCGACGCCACCCTGGAAAAGATCTTTTCGGGGGACAATGCCACCTTCGAGGGGTTCCTCAGCGGCCCGTGGGTCAAGGTCATTTCCGACAAGAGCGGACTCCTTATCCTCTTCTTTGATCCGACCCTTCGCGAGATCACGTTCGCGACCCCAGGAACGGCGGAAGTCTACCGGTGGAATGTCAGCTCTCGGTCCAGCCGGGCGTCTCTCTACCTGATCGGGAGCAACTCACTCATCGATCTCATCAAGCTGCAGATGAGCGTGGCTGCCACGTCTTCCGATACCCTGGAGGTGAGTTCTCCCGACA
>JAHFSN010000464.1 GCA_023265735.1 Spirochaetaceae bacterium
CCTGGGAGATCGCGGCTTCCCAGGCCTCCCGGTCGAAATAGGGGAACCGCTCGACGAGGTGGTCGATGAGGGCGCGGCCGTGGGCGAGCCGGGGGATGCGGGAAGATTGGTCCACGGCCCCAGGATAGAGGGCGGGTCCCGGGGGGTCAAGGACGGGGTCCCAGGTCAGCCTGGGACCGCCATGGCTTGCCCAGAAGGCGGCCGAATTGCAGTATGTCGGTGCGGCGAGGACCGCCGAAGGCAAAACACAGGAGGGAGTTTGATGTCCGGACAAGACTCGATGCAGCTGCGCTACCTGGCCGCCTGCGCCATCGCTCAAGAAGCCGGGAACCTGATCCGACGCCGGTTCCTGGCCCGCGACGAGGTCCTCAAGCTCACCTTCAAGGGGCCCCAGGACTATCTGACCGAAACCGACTCCGAGGTGGAGAAGCTCATCGCGAAGCGCCTGGCCGAGGCCTTCCCCGGGGACGGCTTCTTCGGTGAGGAGGGCGGCGGCGCCTACGGGACCAACACCTGGATCGTCGACCCCATCGACGGTACGGCGGACTTCGCCCGGGGGGTGGCCCACTTCTGCGTCTCCATCGGTTTCATGTCCCAAGGCTTGGCCCAGGTGGGCGTGGTGTACGACCCCATGGCCGGAGAGCTGTTCGCGGCCCAGCGGGGCGGCGGGGCCACCCTCAACGGCAAACCCATCCGCGTGAGCGGCATCGACGACCCGGCCAAGAGCGTCGTGGAGCTCGGCTGGTCGTCGCGGCTGCCTTTCGAGCCCTACCACGAGCTGAGCGCCCGGATCCACGGCCTGGGGGCGGGAGTGAAGCGCTGCGGGTCGGCGGCCCTGGGGATGGTCGCCGTGGCCGCGGGCCGCCAGGACGCCTACGTCGAGCTCCACCTCAACGCCTGGGACGGCGCGGCCGCGGTGCTCATTGTGCAGGAAGCCGGGGGCTGGACGAACGACTTCCTCACCCCGGAGTGTCTGACCCGGGGCAACCCCATCCTCGCGTGTACCCCTGCCCTTCGGGAGGTTCTGGTCCAGGCCATGGGGATCTAGGAAGCGGCGACCAGGTCTCCCTCGCACCGGATGGCCGTGGCGTCTTTGGCGGGGGAGCGGCCAAACAGCCTGGCGTACTCGCGATTGAACTGCGAAGGACTCTGGTAGCCCACCTCGTAGGCCGCCGTGGCGACGCTGTGGGCGCCCACGACGAGCAGGCTCCGGGCCCGATGGAGCCGAAGGTTCTTCTGAAACTGGACAGGACTGAGACCCGTGGCAGCCCGGAACTGGCTGTGGAACGCCGTATGGCTCATCCCGGCCTGATGGGCCAGGACATCCACGGTGAACGGTTCCGCCAGGTGCTCCTTTATCCAGACCGCCGCCGCCTCGATGCGGCTCAGGGGGCTGCCGACCTTGGCCAGGTCCCGGAGCATCCAACCCTGGGGCCCCTGGAGCACCCGGTAGAGAATCTCCCGTTCGTAGACCGGGGCCAGGGCGGGGATATCCTGGGGGGTCCTCATCAATCCCATGAGCCGCCGCCAAGCGTCCAAAAAGGCCCCATCGGCGCGGCACACCTGGAACTCCTGGGAAGGACGCTCCTGGGCACGCCCGGCGGGCAAGTCGTCCAGCAGCTCAACGATCCGTTCCCGGTCGAGGTCCAACCCCACCGACAGGTAGGGGACCCCCGGGCCGCCCTGGTGGACCGACCCCATCACGGGAAGCTCCACGGGCAGGACGAAGTACGAAGGAGCCTCGCAGCGAAGCCATTGGTCCCCAAACCTCAGGGTCTTGGCCCCCTGGAGGACCACGCCAACGACGGGTTTGTAGATCGCGGCCAATTGGGAGTCGGGGACCTCGCCCCGGATCATGGAGACCCGGGGGATTCCCGTGTCCGTGGGCAGGGTGGTGGCCCCCCGGGTGAGGACTTCCAGTTCGACGAGGGGCTCTTGCATGGGCTCCTTCTTATCACAAGCCCAAGGAAGAGCCTAGCCCTCGTTCGGTAGAATCAGACTAGCTGTCTGTCTGATTGAGCATTTATCTGTTCGTAAAATGTCCATTTTTGAGAATCGTTGGGGACACGCCCGTAGATTTAGGCAATCCTTCTGTCGGATCCGGCATATTCGCCGATCCATCCAGCGGGGCATATTCGTCTTGGAATCTCGAACCAGGAGGAAGACGAGAATGACAGACCAGACGAAATCGGCGGCAACGCTGCTGACCGAGTATCTTTCGAGCATCGGAGCCGGAGACCCCCGGGTCACCGCCTCCTATTTTGCCCAGGACGGCTTCATCGATGCCCCGTACGTGGAGGTGTTCGGCATGCCGGCCCGGATCGTGGGTCCGGCGGCCATCGAGGCGACCATGACCAACCTTCTCAAGACCGCTCCTAACTTTCGGTTGAAGAACATCCGGGTCATCCTGGAGTCCCCGACCACCGTGGTGGCCGAGTACGAGAGCGAGGCCGTCATGGCCAACGGGAGGCCTTACCAGCAGCTCTACTTCGCCCAGTTGACGTCCCAGGACGGAAAGATCGTCCATCACCGGGAATTCCTGAACACCATCCCGTTCGTCCAGGCCTTCTTCCCCGGAGGACTGAGGGACCTCATCCAGGACGCGGGGAGTTCCTCATGAAAGTCACGAAGCGCATGCACCACAAGGAGCTCCGGGCCAACTATGGCGTCATGAAGTTGTCGTCATGGCTGCTCATGAATCCCAGGGGCGTGAGGATGCTCAACGCCAACAGCGCCAAGCAGCAGG
>JAHFSN010000465.1 GCA_023265735.1 Spirochaetaceae bacterium
CCTTCGACCACATCCCGGGCGCCGCCGAGATCATCGCGACGATCGGCAAGGTGACGCCGCACGGTCGGATCGGCGCTCCCGACGACATCGCCGGCGCCGTTGCGATGTTGCTTTCGGCGGACGCGCGGTGGATCACGGGCCAGGTCGTGGTCGCTGACGGTCTTCACCGACTCGACGGTGCCGAAGATCTCGCCCTTGGCGAAGGTGGCGCCCACCTCGGGGAGGTCAACGTAGACCACGTCGCCCAGGGCTTCCTGGGCGTGGTCGCTGATGCCCAGGACGAAGAGGCCGCCGTCGGGCCGGGCCCATTCGTGGGTTTCCAGATAGCGGGCTTGCTTGTCGATGCTCATGTTCTCTCCTTGTACGAGGGCTGGTAGAAGGGCCGGCGGATGACCTCGGCGGCCTTGGGTTTGTCGCGAATTTCAATGAGAAGCCTGGTGCCCACGGCGGCCAGGGCCGGCGGGACGAAGGCGTGGCCGCAGTACTTGTCGGCGGTGGGGGCGTAGAGCCCCTCGACCACCTTCCCCACGGGCCGTCCCCCCTCGTCGGTGACCACGCAGTCCTGCCGGGGTACCCCGGGCTCGGTGAGCTCGAAGCCGATGAGCTTCTTGGTCAGGCCCGCCTCCTTCTGCTTCACCAGGGCGTCGCGGCCGATGAAGTCCTTCTCCAGCCGGCAGGCCCAGCCCAGGTTTGCTTCCAGGGGAGTGGTCTGGGCGTCGATCTCGTGGCCGTAGAGGGGGAACCCGGGTTCGAACCGCAGGCTGTTGCGGGCCGCCAGGCCGATGGGCAGAACCTCGATCTGTGATCGGATCCCCGCGGCCAGGAGCCCCTCCCACACGTCGACGGCGGCCTCGGCGGGCAGGAAGAGCTCGGCGCCGTCCTCCCCGGTGTACCCCGTGCGGCCCAGGAACGTGGGGATTCCCCAGAGGGAGGTCTCCAGCGACCCGAACCGGGGCACGGTCTCGAGGTCGGAGCCCACGGGACCCGCCAGCAGTTCCAGGGCCCGGGGACCCTGGAGGGCCAGCATGGCCGTCTGGTCGGAAACGTCGTTCACGGTGACGGAGAAGCCCGCCGTGTGGTCGAGCATCCACTGCAAATCCTTTTCCCGGTTGGAGGCGTTGACCACCACGAACCAGTGGTTGGCCCTTCGGTACACGAAGACGTCGTCGACGACGCCCCCGGTGGGCAGGCACATGAGGGCGTAGTGGGAGGTTCCGGGGGCGATGGTGGACACGTCCCAGGTGACCAGGCGGTTGAGGAAGGCCTCGGCGTCGGGGCCCGAGACGGCGATCTGCCCCATGTGGTCGATGTCGAACAGCCCGGCGGACCGGCGGACCATCCGGTGTTCTTCCAGGGCCCCCGCGTCGTAGCGGACCGGCATCTCCCAGCCCGCAAAGGGAACCATCCGCCCGCCGTGGGCGAGGTGCCAGGCGTTCAGCGGCGTCTTCTTCAGGTCTTCACTCACAGCGGCCTCCGTATCGGTTGTCTGGGTTTCGGACGGACCGTTCCCCAGGCCAGAGACCCTGTTCCGGAAATAAAAAGGGCAAGCCGGTAGGCTTGCCCTTTCTCTGTTCCTGTGTCCAGAGGTGCTGTCTTTGCAACGCTACGTTTGCCTGAGAGTTTCGTTCCGAGTCTGGCAGACCGGGAACTTGCCCCTTCGGCGTCCCGTCCAGCGGGCGCTCTCACGTTGCACGTCAATCAGCGAATGATCATGTGGAAAAGAACGCGCCCGAGGGCGATAAACCCTGAGTACCACGGAGGGGGATCTTTGTCAATTCGTGGACATTGGCCTGCGGCCAAGTCCTGGAGTTTTGCGCCAGGCGCAAAACTCCCTGGCTAAGAGGCATCCGGGATACCACACTGAGGCGCGACCTCGGCCTGGACGTAGAGGGGCCGGGAGGATCGGGTTCGGTAGACCCGGCGCCCCGCGACATTGACCGTTGCGATGGATGCGCATACAGTATGCGCATGGAGGTGCCCCATGAACGGGCTTGTGTATGATCCGTCGGCTCCCCGGAAACCTACCAATCTCTCCGTGAATAGCGATTTGATGCGGAAGGCGAAAGAGAAAGAGATCAATGTGTCGTCTGTTCTCGAGAAAGCGTTGGTTGAGGAGCTTCGCCAGCGAGAACAGGCGGAATGGAAAGAAGAGAACAGGGAATCCATCGAGTCTTACAACAAGCGGATTCAGGAAATTGGACTCTTCAGTGACGGAATGAGAACCTTTTGATGTCAGACTTTCGGGTCTACGAGAATCGGTCTTCGACTTCGGAGCACTATCCTTTTCTCGGACAGAAATCTTGAACTCGATTGACTTTCTTGTGACGGGATTTTAGGGGATCTTGCCCAAATCCACGTTCATCTACGGTTCGAATTCCTGGAACCGAGAAATTCGAGCCGCCCGCGTCGCGGCGACGCCGCTGCGCGGCTTACGCCAGGACACAGAGAAGACGGGGGAAGAAGGAATCTAGGGAAGGGGGGGATCCGACTTGGGCCCAGGTACTTGCTACAAACTGCTTTCAGAGTGGTGCCGGTAGTGAGTATACGCGCCCCAACAGAGTGTTCTCCCAACCCTCCGACGGCTCTTTGAGGCCCAAGGCACCAACCACCACCGACGGCGAACGCCGCAATGCCCGTGGAGCTCGGGCGACGGAGACAAAAGCGTCCAGCGGACGGTTTTGTGAGCCCCGAGGCGGCAGCCGGTCCGCAGAACGGGGCGTGTGAAGCAGCTCACACCC
>JAHFSN010000466.1 GCA_023265735.1 Spirochaetaceae bacterium
ACCACCTCGAATCCCATCTCGGACAGGTACCGGGAGGTGACCTCCAGGAGGGCCGGTTCATCGTCGACCACCAGGGCCCGGGCCCCCGGGGCGGCCAGGTAGTCTATGGTCCTGGGGGGTACCGCCGCCGGGGCCGGAGAACCGGCCACGGGGAGAAACATGTGGATGGCCGTCCCTTGCCCCAGCTCGCTTGAGAGACGAACCGCGCCTCCGGATTGCTTGCAGAATCCGTAGACCATGGCCAGCCCCAATCCGGTTCCCCGGCTCTTGTCCTTGGTGGTGAAGAAGGGTTCGAAGACCTTCTGCCGAATTTCCAGGGGGATGCCCTCTCCAGAGTCGGTAACCGAAAGATCTACGTACCACCCGGGCCGTAGGGATTCCACCTGGACCAAGCCGTCGTGGGGTTCGATGAGCACCGGTTGGGCCGAATAGAGAAGGCGTCCCCCCTGGGGCATGGCATCTCGGGCGTTGACCGTCAGGTTCAGCAGCGCGGTTTCCAGCTCCGAAGGATCGGCATAGGGCGGGGGCACGTCGGGACCGAGGGACATCTCGATGCGGATGTCGGGACCCACCGTGCGGCTCGCCATCTCCAGGATGCTCTGAAGCATGGGTTCCAGCTCGACGGACTGAGGGAGGAGGTTCCGCGTCCGGGAAAACTAGAGCAGCTGCTTGGTGAGCTCGGCTCCCCGGTGGGCCGCGGCGGTGGCCACATCGATTCTCTTGACGAGGTCGGGCTGGCCCTCGACCTGACGCTTGATGAGGTCGAGGTTCCCTACGACCACCCCCAGGAGGTTGTTGAAGTCGTGGGCCACTCCCGCACTTAGGTGGCCGATGGCCTCGAGCTTCTGGGTCTGGGCCAGCTGCTGTTCTAGCCGCCTTCGTTCCGAAAGGTCTCGAAGGACCACCACGTCGAGGTCCTCGCCTCCCACGAAGAAGCTGGAGTGGTGGACCTCGCAGGGCACCGGTTCGGGGCCCGCCCGGGAAATGAACGTCTGGAAGGGCACCGCCGTCTGGCTGACGCCCGGGGAACGGAGAAACTCGACGAGGCGGTTTCGGTCGGGCGCCTCGTCGGGGAAGAGGGACAGGATGTCCCTCCCGGGTTCCGGGGAGAGATCCTTGGGCCACAGATCCCGGGCCGCCGAATTGGCGAACACCACCTTCTGCTGCCGGTCGGTGATCAGCACCGCGTCGGGAATGGCTTGGATCACCGCTTCCCACCAGACCTGCCTCCGGACCAGTTCCTTTTCGATTCGTTGGCGTTCCCACGCATAGCGGACGACCCGGGCCAGCATGCCCTGGTCAAAGTGCCCCTTCACCAGGTAGTCCTGGGCGCCCTCCCGGACCAGTTCGAGGGACACCGCCTCGTCGGCGAGCCCCGTCAGGATGACAATGGGACTATCGGGCGCGGCATCGCGGATGGCCAGGTAGGTTTGGGGCCCCCAAGAATCGGGGAGGGAGAGGTCGAGAAGGATGAGGGGGGGCTCCCCGGATTTCAGAAGGTCCACCGCCTCGGTCAGGGACGCAGCGGTTTCGAGGGTCACCGTGTCGAGCCGCGCTTCCCTGAGCATGACCCGAAGGAGCAGGGCGTCGCCGGGGTTGTCTTCGACCAAGAGAATTCGATTGAGAAGAGAATCCGTCATGGTCTCCCCGGGAGCCGGACGATGGTGAACCAGAAATCCTCGATGGACTGGATCACCTCAATGAACTGGGAGAAGTCGATGGGCTTGGTCACGTAGCAGTTGGCGTGGAGATCGTAGCTCTTCACGATATCACGCTCGGCCCTCGAGCTCGTGAGGACGACCACGGGAATGCGCGCCGTGGCCGGGGTGGTCTTGATGGCCTTCAGCACGTCGGTGCCCGGTATCCCTGGAAGGTTGAGGTCGAGGAACACCAGGTCGGGGAGGGTCCCGTCCTTCTGGGCAGCCTCGAGCAGGGCCAGGGCGGATTTCCCGTCGTTGACCACGGTCAGTTCGTTGGCCAGCTTCGATGTCTTCAGGGCCTCGCGGGCCAGCTCCACATCGCCTGGATTGTCTTCCACGATCAAGATTTTGATCGGGCTAAGGACTTGGGTGCCCATGGCTACCTCCTAGGGTTTCCCCTTGATCGTGAACAGGAATCGGCTTCCCGAATCCTGGGGTTCGAGCCAGATCTTGCCGCCGTGCCTCTCGACGATTTTCTTGCACACCGCCAGCCCAATGCCCGTGCCGCCAAATTCTCCCCGTGAATTGAGCCGCTGGAAGATCACAAAGATGCGGTCGGCAAATTGGGGATCGATGCCGATTCCATTGTCCTCGATGCAAAACTCCACGAACCCGCCCTTCCGTCGAGCCGAGACGGTCACTCGGGGCGGGGCGGACCGGTTGAACTTGATACCGTTGGCGATGAGGTTCTGGAACACCTGGGTCAGCTGGCCCTGATCGGCCACGACCGAAGGAATCTCTCCCACTTCCACCTCGGCGCCCTTCTCCTGGACAAGGATCGCCAGGTTCTTGAGGGCGAGTTCGACGGGGACCCGGCCGTCGATCACGGTTAAGTCGCGGGCCTGGGTCTCCGCCCGCGAATAAGTCAGCAGGTCGTTAATGAGCTGCTGCATCCGTGTGGCGCCATCGACGGCGAACTGGACGTACTGTTTCCCCTGGTCGTCGAGCTTGTCCCCCAATTTGCGCTCCAGGAGCTGGGTGAAGCTGGCCACCATCCGCAGGGGCTCCTGGAGGTCGTGGGAGGCCACGTAGGCAA
>JAHFSN010000467.1 GCA_023265735.1 Spirochaetaceae bacterium
AACAACGACTTCTTGGTGGTCAACCAGTTCACGATCACGGGGACCAAACAGCCCCGGCGGCCCGACCTGGTGGCCTTCGTCAACGGCCTTCCCCTGGCGGTGATCGAGCTCAAGAACCCGGCCAACGAACAGACCGA
The DNA here is from genome assembly GCA_023265735.1 of Spirochaetaceae bacterium. Taxonomy (GTDB): domain Bacteria; phylum Spirochaetota; class Spirochaetia; order JABEVK01; family JABEVK01; genus JAIFLN01. The sequence goes on from JAHFSN010000467.1 coordinate 138, forward strand.
CGTCTGGGACGCCTTCCAGCAGCTACAGACCTACAAGGACGAGATCACCGACCTGTTTGGCACCAACGAGGCCCTGGTGATCAGCGACGGCTGGACCGCCCGGGTGGGGTCTTTGACCGCCAACCCCGAACGGATGATGCCCTGGCGCACCGTCGCCGACGAGGACGACCGGCCCCGGGTGGAGTACCAGCTGGAAACCCTGGTCCGGGGCTTCTTCCGGCCCGACCTGCTGCTCGACTACCTGCGCCACTTCGTCCTCTTTGAGCAGGACGATGACAAGCTGGTCAAGAAGATCGCCGGGTACCACCAGTTCCACGCCGTACGGGAGGCCGTCCGGGCCACGGTGATCGCGGCCCGTGACGTGGGCCAAGGAGTAGTTGAGGTTCACGAGCCCCGGGCCACCTACGGCAAAGAGGTGCAACCGGGGTCCCGGAAGGCCGGCGTGGTGTGGCACACCCAGGGGTCGGGGAAGAGCATCACCATGGTCTGCTACGCGGGCAAGCTGGTCCAGCAGCCCGAGATGAAGAACCCGACCCTGGTGGTGGTCACCGACCGTAACGACCTCGACGGCCAGCTGTTCGCCACCTTCAGCGCCGCCAGCGACCTGCTCAAGACCACCCCGGTGCAGGCCGGCAGCCGTGAGGAACTGCGCCAGCTGCTCGCCAGTCGGGAAGTGGGAGGGATCATCTTTACCACGGTGCAGAAGTTCGCCGTGTTGGGCGACGAGGAGCGGCATCCCCTGCTGTCGGACCGGACCAACATCGTGGTGATCTCCGACGAGGCCCACCGAAGCCAGTACGGTGACCGGGGCCACCTGAACTTGAAGACGGGAAAGTACGAGTTCGGCTACGCCAAACACCTGCGCGACGCCCTGGCCAACGCCACGTTCATCGGCTTCACGGGTACCCCCATCGAGCGGGAGGACCGGAGCACCCGGGCCGTCTTTGGGGACTACGTCAGCATCTACGACATCCAAGACGCCGTGGACGACCATTCGACCGTTCCCATTTTCTACGAGAGCCGCCTGGCCAAGCTCGACGTGAACCAGGCCGAGATCGACGCCCTCAACGCCCGGGTCGACGAGGTGATCGAAGACGAGGAAGACCTGGTCAGCCGCGAGAAGACCAAGAGCGACTGGGCCGCCCTCGAAAAACTGGTGGGCGCCGAACCCCGGCTGCGCCAGGTGGCCCGCGACCTGGTCCACCACTTCGAGGCCCGGGTGGCCACGGTGGACGGCAAAGCCATGATCGTGTGCATGAGCCGGGACATCTGCGCCCACCTGTACAACGCCCTGGTGGCCGAGCGCCCCCAGTGGCACGGCGACGACCCGGAACAGGGCGCCCTCAAGATCGTGATGACGGGCTCGGCCGCCGACAAGCCCCTGCTGCAGCCCCACCTGTACACCAAGCAAGTGAAGAAGCGGCTGGAGGCGCGGTTCAAGGACCCCAAGGACCCCCTCAAGTTGGTGATTGTCCGAGACATGTGGCTCACCGGGTTCGACGTTCCCTGCTGCCACACCATGTACGTGGACAAGCCCATGAAGGGCCACAACCTGATGCAGGCCATCGCCCGGGTCAACCGCGTCTTCCACGACAAGCCCGGCGGGCTCGTGGTCGACTACATCGGCATCGCCAACGAGCTGAAATCCGCCCTGAAGACCTACGTGGACGCCCAGGGCAAGGGCGACCCCACCCGCAACGCCGCCGAGGCCCTGGCCAAACTGCTGGAACACCTCGACGCGCTTCGGACCATGATGCGCGGGCTTGACTATAGCGCTTTCGAGACCAAGGCCCTGGAACTTCTGGTCCCCGCCACCAACCACATCCTCGGTCTGAAGGAGGGGAAGGCCCGGTTCCTCGACACCATGGCGGCGCTCTCTCTGGCCTACGCCTTGTGCGGCACCCTCGACGAAGTGGAGCCCCTGCGGAAGGAGATCGCCTTCTTCTCGGCCATCAAGGCCGCCATCACCAAGTACACCACCGTCGACAAGAAGCGCACCGACGCGGAAAAGAACAGCGCCCTCAAGCAGATTCTGGACAACGCCCTGATTGCCCAGGGAGTGGCCGACGTGTTCGCCCTGGCGGGCCTCGACAAGCCCAACATCAGCCTTCTCTCTGACGAGTTCCTCGAAGACGTGCGGCGGATGAAGACCCGCAACTTCGCGGTGGAGCTGCTGGAAAAGCTGCTCCGCGACGAGATCAAGGCACGGGCTCGGTACAATGTGGTCCAGGAAAAGAAGTTCGGCGACCGCCTGCTCGAAACTCTCCGGCAGTACCACAACCGGGCCATCGAGACGGCCCAGGTCATCGAGGAACTGATCCAGATGGCCAAGGACTTCCAAGAGGCCCTGAAGCGCGAGGCGGCCCTGGGCCTGACCCCCGACGAGATCGCCTTCTACGACGCCTTGGCGGACAACGAAAGCGCCACCCGCGAGCTGGGAGATGAGATCCTGAAGAAGATCGCCGTCGAGATCACCGAGAAACTGCGCGAGAGCACCACGGTGGACTGGCAGGTCCGCGAAAGCGTCCGGGCCCGGTTGCGGATTTTGGTCCGCCGTTGCCTCCAGAAGTGGAAGTACCCGCCGGACCAGCAGCCCCGG
>JAHFSN010000468.1 GCA_023265735.1 Spirochaetaceae bacterium
TGAGGCTTACGCGGTTGCCCTGTTGCTGTACGGAGGGAGCAAGACCGCCGCCAAGGCCGGGATTCCAGGCGCCGAAGCGGCCGCCGACGACCTTTCCGTCAGGTTTGCAGGGCAGACGGGCTCAACGGCACGCTTGAAGAAGACCAGTTAGTGTCTTGAACGAGGCCAGCTTCGCTTTGGAGGAGGCTGGCCTCGTTCGTTAGGAGGCTAGCCTCCTCTTGCAGGAGGGCCGGCTGGCTCAGAGGGAAGCTAGGCTCACGGAAAAGGAGGTCAGCCTTTGACCGAACGAAGCTGGCCTCGTGATTCAGGTCAACAGTGACGTGCGGAGGGAGCCTTGCTTCGTGGGAAGCGAGGCCAGCTTGCCCAGGAAGGAGCCTCGGCTCCCATTTCAGGCAGATAGCTTCCTGAAGTGGGAGGAGCGCAGCGACGAGGACTAGTGAGGTCCCCTCTCCAGGACCCGAGAACGACGAAGCTTCCCCTGGTTGGTGGCGTCCCCAGCTTAGGATAGACTAAGCGGGTAGTGTCCCCAGGAAGAGGGGTGCTCCCGTTGGCCGCGAACCCGGAGGTGCCATGAGTCCCTTCTCGCTGCTCTGCATGGTCGCGTTCTGCTCGGCCCTCGTTCTGTTGGTCCTGGCGCTACGGTTGAACCCCAGGGCGCCCCTCAACCGCGCCATGGCGTGGGTGGCGTTCTGCTACGCGCTTTGGACCCTGGGAGACGCCGTCGTCATCTCGGCCCAGGGTCCCGACACCCTCCGCATCTTCAACTTTGTGGCCGCCGTCGGCTACGTCTACGGCGTGGCCGCCTACCTGACCCTGTGCCTGGTCTTTACCGGGGCGAGGCCGCGCGTCTCCATCCCCCTCAACCTCGCCGCCTACCTGCTGGCGACCGTGGAGGTGCTTCCCGCCTTCACGGGAGGAGGGATCATTTCGGGCTTTCATCCGAGTCCCTGGGGCAACGTGGGCATTGCCTCGGAGAACAGGGCCTGGGCCTACCTCGATCTGTCACTCCGCATGGCTGTCTTCCTCTTTTCCATCGTGGCCTACCTGCGGGCCCGGGCGGCCTCGCATTCCCGACGGTACCGGAGCATCGCCCTGTATCAGGTGATCGGCCTGGTCGGAATGGTGGTGCTGCAAGTCTTTTGCATCAGGGTGATGTGGCAGCTCTGGGGTTTCCCGGAACCTTCGGTGTTGGTGGGCATGGTTGCCATCGGACTCGACATCTACCTGATCGAGAGGTATCGGTTCCTGAGCCTCGACCATCCCCGTATCGAAAGGGAGGTCCTCGGGGCCATCGGAGACGCGGTGATCCTCTTTGACCCCCAGCTGGCCGTCATCCGGGCCAACCAGAACACCCAGGCCGTGCTGGGGCGGGAACCTCGGGCGTTCCTGGGCCAAGAGTTACCCTCGCTCTTCGCCGAATCGGAATCCATCCGGCAAAGCTGGCGGGTCGCCGTGACCGGAAAGGAGGTGAAGTCGAAGTGCTCCCTGAACGAGGGAGAGTTCGTCATGACCCTCTCGCCCCTCCTCGACGAGTTTGGCGATCTGATCGGCGGAATGGCCATCATCCGAAAGCAGGACAGCCTCGATGCGGCCGTGGCGGCCTATGGAATCACCGCCCGCGAACGGAGCATCATCCTCATGCTGATGCAGGGGATCACCAGCAAAGAGATTGCCGAGGCCCTCTTCATCGCCCCCAATACCGTGAAAAACCACGTGGCCAATATCTATCAAAAGACCGGTGCCGGGACCCGTGTCGAGCTGTTCCGCCTCGTCTTGGGAGAGGGCCCTTCCTCAAAATAGTCCGTTATGACTATTTTCCCGGATTTCCTAATTGATGATCATGACACTCAGCAATGCGGCTTGGCGCGTCCCAAGCCGGGGAGAGTCTCATGGCGGTCCACACCTTCGCCCTTTCTGCTCTTTTCCTCTGCGTGATCAGCCTCACCTCTTGCGACGTGGTCGGTAAGCTCTTCGGCTACGGCGATTCCGGGGGCGGTGGGGCAGGTGGGGGTGGGGCAGGGGGGACAGGGGGAGGAAGCTCTGTCCCCGTGATCTATGTGGCGACCGACGACGCAGGACTGGCCGTGTCAAAAAATTCGGGCGTCAGCTGGACGGTCTACAACTCCTCGACTTCGGGGTTTGCCTCCAACCGTGTCTTAAGTGTCTTCGTATCAGGATCGACCATCTACGCTGGCTTGGGGAGTGGCGGGAGCAATGGACTGTCGATATCGACCAACCAGGGAGCGACCTGGACAAACTATCTGAATGGCTACAATGTCCAGGGAATCTGGGCGTCGGGCTCGACCATCTACGCTGCCACCGACGGAGGTCTGCAGAAATCCGTGAACGGGGGCGCCTTGTTCACCGTCGACCCTGTCGTCAACGTGACGCACAATTCCCGGGCCGTCCTGGTTTCGGGGTCAAAAATCTACGTGGGAACGAACGGCGGCGGCGTCTTCATTTCCCTGGACACCGGGACCAACTGGACCCAGCACTCGGGGACCCTCGCTGGTCCCTACGTGGCCAACCTCGCGTTGTCCGGTGGAACGTTGTACGCGGCGACATCGACCTCTGGGGGGGCGGGCGATGTGTCCGCGACCAGCAATGACGGAACAACCTGGACCTCTTTGTCCGCCACCACCAACTATCCGGCGTATGCGGTTTACGTTTCGGGGTCGTCCCTCTACGCCGGGGCGCCCATCGGAGCCTTTGTCTCGACCAACGGCGGCA
>JAHFSN010000469.1 GCA_023265735.1 Spirochaetaceae bacterium
CCGGTGCGGAGACACCAGGACGGTTTCGCCGGTCAGGGGGTTCGTCCTGCGGTGGGGAACATCGTTCCAATTCATATTTGCCTCTCCATGTACACGTGTACACTCTAGGTCCTCGTGGACCATCTGTCAAGCCTTGACGCCCGTCTGACGGTTGAACTACCCTCGGAAGATGGTCAAAAGGGTCACCCGACAAGACGTTGCCCTGGCCGCGGGCGTGAGCGGAGCCACCGTCAGCCGGGTCTACAATACTCCCTCCCGCGTGGACCCGAAAACTGTCGAGCGGGTGCGAAGCTGCGCGGCGGCCCTGGGGTTCGTGCCCGACAAGAACGCCGCGGCCCTCCGCCGGCGGTCGAGCGGTCAGCTCCTGTTTGTGGAGATTGAGGAGGGTCAGGCCTACCGGTGGCCCAGCCAGAAGGCCTACCAGAGCCTCTACGGCGAGATCATCCGGGGGGTTCTCCACACCGTTCAGGAGACCTCGCTCACCCTGCAGCTGGTGGGACTCAAGTCGGCCCGCGACATCCCCTCGTTGGAACGATTCGGAGCCTTCGAAGGCATCTGCGGGTTCGATGTGGTCGACCAAGACGTGGCCTCCGCCCTGGCCCGCCTGGGGCGCCCCGTGGTCTGCGCCCACCACGGCGAGCACCTGACCGGGGTCAGCACCGTGACCACCGACAACCGGGCCGGGGGCGGCCTCCAGGCCCAGTACCTGATCCAGGGGGGACATACCCGGGTGGCGTACGTGACGGGCCTCCGGGACGAGGTGAGGTCGCACTGGCAGCGGTGGCAAGGCTTCTCTGAGGCCTTCCCGTCGACGGGCCTGGTCGATGGTGTGTTGGGCTACCCCGAGGGCAAGCGCGCCGGCCGGGACCTGGCCTTGCGGGTCCGGAAGGCGGGGTGGACGGCCCTGGCGTGCGTGAACGATCTGACCGCCCTGGGCGTGATCCAGGGCTTGGCCGACGAGGGAATCAACGTCCCCCGGGATGTGACCGTGGTGGGCTACGACAACCTAGTCGTCACCGGCCTTCTGGGCCCGGGGCTCCCCACCCTCGAGGCGCGGCTCCCCCTGGTCTACAACCGGGCCCTCGAGGTCCTCACGTCGCTGGTCGGCGGGGCCTTCGACGAGGTCCACGAGGTCATTGCTCCCGTTCTGGTCACGGCGGGCTGAGTCGCGTTCTCCCGGTCAACGGCCCCGGGGAGAACGCATTTTCCGGACAGTCCGGACCAGGGTGCGAGGCACTGAGGTAAGCCACCCCAAGGTATCCTGGTACGGCTTCAGGACATAGAAGTACCGTAGCCCCGGCGAGGGTTCGGTGTCCCGGACCTCGCGAAAGCCCCGGGCGAAGACCCCGAGGACCACGAGCCGGAAGACGGCGATCACCAGAAACACCGTGGTGAGGGGCCCCAGAATTCCCCATTGCCAGCTTAGGGCCTTGAACCCTTCGGCCATGGCGCCGCCCACCAGGGCCCCGGCGAAGGCGAATCCCGTATTCAGGGCGTTGAAGTAGGCGGCCGTCTTGGCCAGGCGCTCGGGTTTCACCGAATCGAAGAGGAAATTCGTGGTGCTCAGGTTGATGCCCGCCACCACAAAGCCGCTGACCAGCTGAAGGGCCACCAGGATCCTCCAGTCGGTGACGAAGATCCAGGGCAGGGCCACCAGGGGCAGCAGGACCGCGGAGACCAGCAGGATTCTCCGGTTCCCGAACCTGTCGGTCAGGGGACCCCAGTAGGTCATGAACACGAAGCTGGCGATGGTGAAGGTCATCATCACCAGGGAATATTCAACGTAGTCCAAACCCAGCTGCCGGAGCAGGTAGACCTGGATGATGGGGTAGATCATGACCACGGTGAAGTTCAGGAAGATGCTGAACAGGGCAAACCGCCCGAAGTTGGTGCTGGGAACCTCGGCCAAGAACTTCAGGAAGGTCATTTGACGTCCTTCCTCGGTCCGGACCATGGGCGGTTCGTACTGGGCCCGGATACAGACGGCGCCCCCCATGCGGAAGACGAAGGCCATGGTGAACAGGACCCCGTAGGCCATAAGCTCGGCGTTGGCCCGCTTGGCCTGGTAGAGCACGACCCCCGCGATGGCGATGGCCACGAACTGCACCAGCCCGGCCAGCGAGTTTCGGCTGGCCCAATACTTGCCGCGGAGCTGGGGCGGGACCATCTCATTCATCCAGCTCAGCCACCCCGGACTCGCCAGGTTGGCCACAAAGAGCGACCCGCAATAGATGACGATGGCCACCCAGGGGCTGCCCGTCAGGACGGTGCCCCAGTACGTGAGGACCCAGCTGAAGCCGAAGTACACCACGACGAGGATGGCGTTGTTCCTCCGGGAGCCGCCCTTCTGAATCCAGGGCCCGCCGGCCAGCTGCCCGAGGCCCGTGGCCAATTGGGCCCCTCCCTGGAGGAGGCTCACCTCGAACACAGTTGCGCCAAACAACAAAGTGAACGGAACGATGAAGTTCTCGGCGAGGCCGAACATGGCCCCCCACGTGACGCCGTCGAGGGCGCTCATGGCGAGGGTTCGTCGGACCCGGGGCTCGGGAATGGAACGGAGGAATCCGAACACGTCAGTCCTTCCAGGGGAAGATCAGGCTGCGGAGGGAACGGGGCCCCACTTTTTCCATGTCTTCGGCCAAGACGGCGGCCCAGGGCACCTTCTTGGCGTTGGCCTCGGGGTTGGCTTCCAGCCAATCGTACTTGGCCAAGAGAAACTTGAAACACA
>JAHFSN010000470.1 GCA_023265735.1 Spirochaetaceae bacterium
TCCGCGACTTTGAGAGTTTTGACTTTCTTTCCCCCCCGGGCCGGCAAGGCATCCATGGCGCCGTCGAGGCGCTCAAGCTCCTGGAAGCCTTGGAGGAGGACCTCAGCCTCTCGAAGATCGGCAAGATGATGGCCCAGTTTCCCCTGCTCCCTCGGCACAGCCGCATCCTTGTCGAGGCCATCCTCAAGTACCCCGATGTGTTGACCGAGGTAACCATCGGCACCACCTTCCTGAGCACCGACAGCCCCTTCCTCCTGCCCCAGGGCGAGGAGATCGAGGCCAGGAGGGCGCACCACCAGTTCCGCGACCCCCTGGGGGACTTTGTCAGCTATCTGAAGATCTTCCGACAGTTCCAGGCAGCGGCCAGCCCCGAGAGGTTCTGCCTCAACGCCTATCTCGACTACAAGACGATGACAGAGCTGGTAAGCATCCAGGCCCAGCTCACCGAAATCATCAGCCGCATGGGGGTGCCCATTGGAAGCGGCGGCCCGGTGGACGACTATCTGTGCTGCGTGGCCAAGGGCCTGATCCAGTTCGTCTGTATCCACACCGGCCGCGGCATCTATCGCAGTCTCACGGCCGAAAAGATCGGCATCCACCCCGGCTCCGTCATGTTCAAGGAAACGCCGCCCTTCCTCGTGGCCGGAGAGGTCGTGAAAACCAGCCGGATGTACGCGCGGTCGGTGTCGCCGATCAAGAAGGAATGGCTGGCCCGGATCAGTCCCACTCTCTTCTCCCGGCTCATGGAGTCCGAGAGGGGCCCTCGGCACTCCGAAGGGTACGAGAGGGAGCCGGAAGCGCCCCGCCCCGCCAAGACGGTTTCCACCTGGGAGGTGAGAATCGGACGCGAAGCCTTCCCGCTCCGGGTGGCCAAGGGCAAGGAGAAGACTGTGCTTTTCGACTGGGACAGGTTGGAGAAAGTTCTCTCTTCGACCAAGGCCACCAGTTTTCCCGAGCTCAAGAACCTCAAGGGAGAGCTGGCCGTTGACGGATTCACGGCGCTGTCGGGAAGCAAGGCCAACCGCGTGGTCGAGGTCTGCCGGAAACTGGACCCCCGCCAAGATCGGGTTCTCACCTGGCCCCAGGGCATCACCTGGTCGACGAAGACCAACCTCAAGGGATTGGTTCCCCTCCTCGATGAACTCATGAAGTTCACTCCCGTCAAGACAGGGTCCCAGACCCTAGGGTTCCTTGAGCTTCAGACGGACAACCGGGGCCAATACTGGATGCGGGTCGGCAAGACCTTCCCCGATGCCCTGGCTTCGACGTTGGCCAGCCTCGAAGCCTTGGCCGACGACTCGGAGGAGTTTCTGGACAAGGCGGATTTCAAGGAAGTCAACGCCGCGTGGCGGCGGATCAACCAACTGTTCTAGGGGACCCGATGCGCAAACCGAAAGGGCTCTCGTCTACCACCAGACTGCGTCGGGCCTTGGTGGCCCTGGCGGCGCTTCTCGCCGTGGTCCTCGACTTCAATGGGGAACCATCGCACTATTTCACGTACTTCACGGTACTTACGAACCTAGGGATAGGCGTGTGGTTCTTCGGAGCGGCCCTGACGCCTCGGTGGGAACGGGCTTCGGGTGTCCGCCTCGCCCTGACGGTGTATGGCCTGACGACCCTGCTGATCTACTGGATCTTTCTGGCACCCACCCACCATCCCCAGGGTATCACCGTCCTGGCCAACCTCATCCTGCACCTCGTGGTCCCCGTGTGCATGGCCGTCGAGGATCTTTTGGTTCCCCGGCGAGCCTCTCGTCTGGCGCCGCTCTGGTGCCTGAGCTTCCCCGCCGCCTACGCGCTCTTCAGCCTCATCCGAGGCACGACCACGGGCTGGTACCCCTACTTCTTCTTTGATGTTCAGAAGTGGCCGGGGGGTTGGCCCGAGCTGACGGGCTTTCTCGGCCTGCTCCTGGTCCTCTTGATCGTCCTCGCGTTTGGCTGGCAGTTGGTTATCCGACGCCGCCACCGCGTTGAGGCCGGGGAATAACCCTCATTTCTGAGGGTAGATCACCTCGTTCTCTCCCATGGCCGACGTGACGATGGCGCCCCGTTCCACCAGGGTCCTGAGGATCTCGGGGATATTCTTCTCGGGGACACCCAGGTGCCCCGCCGCCCAGTCGGCGAAGGCGGGAATGGACACCCGCAATCCCCGAACCGTTGGCGTTCCCTTTTCCCGGGCGAACTCGGCCAAGCCCTCCAGGACCACCTTGCCGGTATTTCCAGCCAGGGCCTGTTCGATGAGCTTGTTGGCGCCTCGAAGCCTCTTGGCCAGATTGCGGATCATCTTGGTGGCGAACTCCGGGTTGGTGAGAATATAGGCGTCCATCACCGACTCGTTCATCCCCAGGAGCTTGGCCTCGGTCTTGGCCACGGCCGAAGCGGACCTCGGGCTGGCGTCGATGAGGGCCATCTCCCCAAAGAACTCCCCCTTCCCGAGGGTCGACAGCACCTTGGCCGACCCGGCGTGGGCGTCCTTGAGGATCTCCACCTCCCCCTCGAGGATTACATACATGAGGTCCCCCACCGAACCTTCGGCGAAGATCTCATCGCCGGCCAAGTAGAACTTGATGCTCTTTTGCAGATGGCCCGTTTTCGGATCCGACATTCACACTCCCCCTTGCAGGCATTTCAGCACATCGATATCGGGGACGGCCTGGAGCAGGGTGTCTCCCTGCTGGCGCTGGAGGACGAACCTCACCTGCCCCCCCTTCTTC
>JAHFSN010000039.1 GCA_023265735.1 Spirochaetaceae bacterium
TGCTGGCGCCGGTCGGCCGCGAACAGGGGAGCCAGGACGGCGGGGGTAGCCTCGACCTGATGCCTGAAAATGGAACGGATCAGGACACCGATGGGGTGGGGGGTGGGTTCGCAGTCGGCCCGAAAGGGAAACCCCCCTTCCTGGGCACGCTGGGCGAGGCGATTGAGCTGGGTCGTTGTGCCGGCTCCGTCGATGCCTTCCAGCACGAAGAAACCGCGAAGGACTTCTCGCCGCGCCGCCTGCGGACCGTTTTCTTTTTGGGACATTCGGGTATACTCCAGGGGTGCGCTTTCGTTCGACAGCCTTCCTTATTCTAGGATTTTTTCTGCCCCTGGTCATCCAGGCCGAGCCCTTCGGAACGACGGAAATGACGGTCTACGACACGGATTTCCTGCCGGCGCCCGAGGGTCCTCCTCCAGCGGACCCCGCCGTCCCTGCGGTGCCCCCCTGGGTGGCGCTGATTTCCGATCCCGATCCCGATCCGACGAATGTCCTCGTCCCCATCCTTCCCCTGGAGCTTCCCTCATGATCGAGTTTCTTTGGGCCATGGGTCCCTTCCTCCTCCCTCTCCTTCTCCTCTCGGTCTATGGGGTGGGGCTTATCCTGAAAAAGAGCTGGGCACTTCGGGGGGCCAAACCCTTGGGTCCCGCCACGCTGGCGAGGGTCCTTGACGGGTTTGCTGCAGGCCGTGCCCCGGGGGACCTCCCGGCGGCGCACCCCGTGGCAGATCTCTTGGCCCATGCCTCCGAGGGGCCCAGCCTCCTTCAAGCCCGGGCGCAGATGCACGTTCTCAGCCTGGAAGAGAGACTCTCGTATCTACCGGCCCTGGCGAACATTGCGACCCTGACGGGACTGTTTGGCACCGTTTGCGGTATGATCGGGGCGTTCTTTTCTCTGAGGATGGGAGGCGGGGCCGACCCGGGAGCCTTGGCGGGGGGGCTGGGGCAGGCCCTGGTGGCCACCGCCCTGGGACTGGTCACGGCCATTCCCAGCCTCACAGCCCACGCCATCTTCCAGCGGAAGGTCCAGCAGGTGGCCAGCCAGCTGGAGGTTGTTCTCGCGGTGCTGCTCGCGGGGGAGGCCCAGAAGGATGCTTGATCCGCGGGCCAAGCTGAGAAGGTCGTCGGGCGAAACCCCCTCGCTGCTCCTTACGCCTTTCATCGACATCCTTCTCGTGCTGCTCTGTTTCGTCCTGGCGGTGAGCTTCCAGATCCGCGCGGCCATCGACGTCAAGCTTCCCGAAGCGGCGACGGGTCAGCTGCTGACCGACAGCCAGTTGACCATTTCAATTGGGCGCGATTCCACCCTGATGATCCACGGCCGCTCCGTCACCATCGACGGACTCCCTGCCGTGATCCGGCAGACTCTGGGCGCCCTGCCCGCGGGAAGGACCCCTTCCGCCGTCATCCAGGGCGACGAACAGATTCCCTACGCCCTGTTGGTTCAAGTGATGGACATCCTTCGGGCCCAGGGGCTGACCGACCTTTCTCTCCTCACCGAAGCCCGGGGGAGGCGCTGAGTGATCGTCCGGGGGGGACACCCCTGGCTGGTTTCCGCCGGACTCCACCTGGTTCTGGGCGCGCTGGTGCTGGTCCTGGTCTCCCTGAAGGTCACCTCCCATCCGCCGGCCCTGCGCATGCACCTGGTCGGCGGGCCCGCGGCAGCGCTCCCGGCCAGGGGGGGGCAGATCGCCGAAGTTCCTCTCACCCGGGCGTCGCCTTCGCTTCCCGCAGAGCCGACCCTCCCTGAGTGGCGGCCCATGGACTCCGGGTCCACGCCGGCGACGCCCGTGACCGTTCCCGTGGCCCTCGAAGAACTCCTGGGCGCCGAGGTTCCATCCCCCCAGGAGACTCCCCCTCAACACCCCACGAGCGGCTGGGGATGGTCGAATGCCTCCGGGGAGGGCTACGCTCCCCCGCCTCTGCCTCCTCCGAGCTTGACGCCGCCCCAAGGGGCCCGGTGGACCCTGATCATTTCGGTTCCGCCAGGTGGAGGGGGAGCTACAGCGATTGACGGACTCGATTCGGGCCATCCCTCCCTAGACCGTTGGCTCGAGAACTATCTGCGCACCGTCTCCTTCCCTTCGAGTCCCGACGGAGGTGCCTACCAGACCCGATGGCATCTTCTTCTCGAAGCAGGAAAGCCCCAATGAAGGACTTTCTCCGTTCCTGGTGGAGGGTGAGCCTGGGCTTGGCGCTCTTGGTCACCGCCCTGGCAACCACCCCTGGCCTCTGGCAGCGTTTCAACGCCTCGATCCAGCATCAGCGAGACCTCGTGTGGGCCAGGCTCGAGGCGGCGGTGGGACAGAAGATCGCCTATGATCGGATCGCTCCCACGGTGCTTTCGGCCCTGGACTTCCAGAATGTCCGCCTGCTGGCCGACAACGGGGATACGGTCCTCAAGGCGGCTTCCCTCCGTTTCGCGTGGGATTGGTCCCTGGTCTTTCAGGGCCGCTTCGCCGAGGCGCTGCGCCGGGTCCAGTTGGTCAATGCGACACTTAACCTCGATGCGACGCGAGACGCGGCCCTGATCGCGCGGACAAGGGCCATGCTGGAAGGTCTCGCCGAACAGGGGGTCCTGGTGGCGGGTCTCAGGTTGGAAGCGTTCAACCTTATGGCCCGGTGGACCGATGGAAACCGATCCGCAACGCTTCAGAGGGTCTTCTTCACCCTCGAGCCCAAGCAGGAGGAATGGGGCCTGCGGTACCGGGGCTGGGTCACCGCCGAGGACCGTTCCGCGGGGCTTCAGTACGTCTCAATGACCGTAAGGGGAGACCTGAGAAGCGACCTCCTCTTTCAGAACCTCAGCCTCAAGACATCGGTGACCCAGGGAACCTCCACGTGGTTTGACCTGGAACCCGTTACTGTGCAGGTCAACGTCAATCCGGACAAGATCAGCATTGTGAAGGTCGCGGACCGGGTTCCCCTCGATTTCCGCGCCGACCAGGACCGGGCTTCCGGGACCTGGACGCTCAAGGGGCAGGCCGAGAGCTTCCGCCCGGCCTCCCTGGTCCATGCCCGGGGCACCCAGCCCTGGCGAGGCTACGCCGAGGGAGTGTTCACGGGATCGTTCTCGTACGAAGTGGGGGGGCACGCCGAGGCGGAAGGGGTGGTTTCCTGGCCTTCCGGGGTTTTGCCCGAGCCCTTCTCCCGGGAAGCGGTCCAGGTGACGGGGGGAATCGCGGCCGACGGATCCTCGGTTCGGCTCCACTCCTTGCGGGTGGACTCCACGTCGGTGGCCCTCGATTTTGATGGAAGCCTTGACCTGAAGTCGGGCTTGCCCGATGGAACCCTCCGTCTCGAACGCTGGTCAGTGGCGGGGGCGGGGGAGGCCGGGGGTGACCTGCAGATGAGCCGAACCCAGCAGCACGTGGAGTTCGCCGGCAATGAGCTTCGCTGGAACGCCTTGGGGCTGGTTCAGCCCCGCGGGTGGGTGCAGCGCACGGAGTCGGGCTGGTCCTTTGAGGTGTCCGGTGGCTGGAAGGGGAGCCCTGGAAGCACGGTCGCCACTCAGGGTTCCTTCCAGACGCGGGATTCCCGGTGGGCCGTCTCGGTGTCTGCAACGTCCATCTCCGTGGACAGCGTCGCTGCCGAGGTTTCGCGGTACCAAACGGACCTCACGGTGCCGAAGGCCCTCCTCGGCCTCCATTTCGACCTGTCTGTAACGGCCGAGGGCGCGTCTTCGGACATCCTTGCCGCCGATTCGTCCTACGTCTTTTTTGATCCTGACCAGGTGAACCGCCGCATCTCGGGTACCGCCGGGTGGCGGAACCGCCGGCTCGACGTGGCCATCCAGTCCCTTCGCTGGGGGGATGTTCAGACCTCGGGCAGCCTCTCCGCCGAAATTCCGCCCGACGGGCCCGTCGACTGGAGCCTGGGCGCCAAGGTCCTGAACTGGAACGTGGCCCTTGTGGGAACTTACGACCGCAAGAACCACACGGCGGTCTTTTCCGGCACTCCGGGGATCGAAGGCGACCTGCGGGAGGATGCCGGCCTCTGGAAGGTCAGGCTGGCCCTAGCACCCCTGGCCGTGGCCCAGGGGTGGTCCGTGGCCTTCCGGGGAAGAGGAGAACTGGGGGCCGCTTCGTGGACGGTGGAAGCCGACCAGCTGACGGTCCAGGGTCAGTACCCTTGGAGCCACGAACCCTTCACAGTCAGGTCCAGGGCGGAAATCGATCCCGAGAATTTCGTTCTGAACGATCTCGGCTGGTCCGACTCCCAGGGAACTCTCACAGGAACCCTGAAGACCTCGTGGTCCTCGGGATTTGAGAAGCCCTGGGCCGGAACGCTCTCTCTGAACACCCCCAACAATGCCAAGGAATCGGTCCTCGCCGATTGGGTCGGTACGGCCCCCGACCGTTGGCACGTGAACCTCAGGTCCTCGGGCCTTGACCTCTCTCGGGCCGGAATCGCGGGCCTCAAGGGAAGGCTTGGCCTGACGGCGGTGGCCGACTGGCGCGGATGGGAGGCCGTTTGGTCGGCCCAGGCGGCCTTCAGCCAGGCCCAGTACGGCGATTCGCCCCTGGGGTTTCGGGCCGCCCTTTCGGGGTCCGGCCACCATCTTTCGGTTCGCAACTTGAGCCTCTCGGTGAATCCCGTCCGGGTTTCCGACGGCAACTTCGACCTCGACCTTGACCGGCGAACCTGGCAGGCGACCCTGGGCACAGCGCTCCGCATCGGCGGCAGCGACTGGGAAACCCAATGGAAAGCCTCGGGAACCGCCAGCGCCCCGGGGACTCCTTGGAAGACGGCTTTCCAACTGAAGGCCTCCCGGAACACCTGGGCGAAGAGAGGATTCGCCGACTGGGGATTCTCGGGATTCGCGGGAGACTCCGGCTGGGGAGGTGTCACCGACGATGGGGGCCTTTCGGGTGAGGGTACCAAGGAGGGAACCTTTGAGGTCAAGGCCCGGGCGCCGCTGCCCATCCAGGGGGAACTCTCGGGAACCTGGCGCGGTGACCTGTTCGATGTGGCCGTCCGAAACTTCCGGGCGGACCTCCTCTTGGCCCGGGATTTCGTGGACTCAAAGATCTTTACGCTGAAAGCGGGTGTCGCCGAGGGGGACCTCCATCTGCAGGGGTCCCCTGCGGATCCCGACGTCACGGGGACCCTCGTTCTCAGGGGACTCGAGATGGAGACCATCTATGTCAGGTATCCCCTCAGGGTGATCGATGCTCCGGTCTTTTTTGATGGCCACGTGGTCAGAATTCCGGAGCAGAACGTGGGACCGAAGGGGCAGGGCTGGCTCATCTCGGCGGTTGCCCGGCTAGACCACCTTCTCCCCGAGGAATATCAGATTGACATCCGGACTGACCCCCTGTCGACGGTGCCGGCCAGCTATCAGGCGAACGGCATCTCGGCCGAAGGCAATACCAGCGGCGTGTTCCAGATCAAGGGCAACACCCAGCAGGTGACCCTCGGCGGACGGCTGACCATGAATGACACCTCCATCATTCTGAAGGATACGGCAGCGGCCAATGCCCCCGATCCCCTGGACTATAACGTCGACCTGACCCTGGTCACGGGACGAAAGGTCGAATTTCTCTGGCCCAACCGCTCCCTTCCCTTGATCCGCGGTGTCTCGGACTCGGGACAAGTCCTGACGATCAAGGCCAACCAAGTTGCATCGACCTGGTCGATTAACGGGAAGCTTGCCCTGAAGACGGGCGAAATCAACTATCTGAACCGGACCTTCCTCCTCAGACAGGGCCTCCTGGTCTTCCAGGAGAACCAGTCACGGTTTGATCCCCAGATTTCTCTGCGGGCCGAGTGGAGAATCCAAGACGAATCGGGACCCGTGATCGTCATCCTAAGGGCAGACGGGTCCCTGGCCAAGTTCTCACCACGCTTTGAGTCGAGCCCCTACGTCAGTCCGGCCGTCCTCCAGCAGCTGCTGGGAACGTCGTCGCCGGCCCAGACTGGGGACAACCCCAATAGCGGGAGCCTGGGCACGGCCCTGTCCATGGCCTCTGAGGTCGGGGCCAGCGTCCTCCTGACCCCGGTGGAGGAATCCATCCGGAGGGCGCTGGGCCTTGACCTCTTCAGCGTGCAGACCCAGATCCTGAAAAGGCCCTTTTTGGGCCGAAATGACTCTCCGAATGCTGTGGATTATCTTGACAACACTCGCCTGTTTTTCGGAAAGTATATCGGCGACGATCTCTTCGCTCAGGGTACCCTGGCTTTTTATCAGGGCGTTGTCGATACGGCGCAGTCTTCTCAGGCAGTGAGGGTCGATCCAGAGGTCGAAATGGACCTGCAGACGCCGTTTTTTGCGCTGAACTGGACCCTGTTGCTTCCGCACCCCACGACATACTTTGTCATGGACAATACGGTTACCCTGAGATGGAATTGGAGTTATTGATGACCGAGGAGACTGAATGAAGCGACTACCCTGGATTATAGCCCTAGCTTTCGTCACGGGGACCCTGGCCCTGGAAGCCCAGGCCCCCGACGCCTCCTCCACCGCGGCCCCCTCCGCCAACGAAACCTCCCAGGATTGGTACCTCGACAAGCCCATCGCCGATATTCGATTCGACGGTTTGGCCGTCGTCCAGCGAAGCGATATCGAAGGGGTGACGAGGCCCTACATTGGAAAGAAGTTCACGTCGAGCCTCTTCCAGGACCTTCAGGCGGCCCTATACAACACCGACTATTTTGACGGTCTCATCGTCCCAACGGCCATCAAGGCCGACGACAAGGGAAATGCAGTGATCCTGCTCTTCAAGGTTACCGAGAAGCCGGTAGTTGAATCCATTGATTTCGTGGGGAACTCCAAGCTCCGCACGGGAGAGCTCCAGAGCGTCCTGACCTCCAAGAAGGGCGACCTCGTCAATCAGGCGAAGGTGCGGAACGACGAGAAGGGTCTGGACACCTACTACCGCGAGCGGGGTTTCCTTGACGTCACCGTGTCCTCCAGCGTGGAAGATTCGGACAAGAAGAAGACGAAGATCATCTTCAAAATCAACGAGGGACTGCAGACGGCGGTGAAGACGATCGAATTCCAGGGCAACTCGTTTGCATCAGTTTCGACGCTCAAGGGACTCATGGACACTAAGGCCCAGGGACTCTTCGAGGCCGGGCTCTTCAAGGAGGCCTCGTTCACGAAGGACCTCCGGTCCATTGAGACCTACTACTGGAACCATGGCTATATTGACGCCCGTATTGTGGACGTTCAGCGCAACGTGACCTTCGACAAGGCCAGCGACCGCAACGTCCTGGGGCTCGTCTTGACCATCAAGGAGGGGGAACCCCTCATCTTCGGAGGCTTCACCTTCGAAGGAAACCACATCTTTGATACAGAAACTCTCCAGGCCCAGGTTCGCCAGCCCGTCGGAAAGACCATCAGCAAGGAACGTCTCGAGGGAGACTACCAGCGCGTGGTCGACCTTTACCTGGAAGATGGCTACATCTTCAACAACATCAGCCGGAAGGAAATTCGGGACGGACGGACGGTCAGCTACAAGGTGACCATCGTGGAACGTCCCCGGGCGCATATCGAAAACATCCTGGTGAAGGGCAATACCAAGACCAAGGACAAGGTGATCCTCAGGGAAATTCCCATCGAGGTGGGCGACGTCTTCAGCAAATCGAAGATTGTCTCAGGTGTCCGAAACCTCTATAACCTGCAGTATTTCAGCGCGGTCACTCCGGAAACGCCCCAGGGATCCGCTGACGGCCTCATGGACCTGGTGGTGAACGTGGAAGAAGGCAAGACCGCCGACATCTCCTTTGGTCTGGCCTTCTCGGGGGCCTCGGATTTCCCCCTTTCGGCCCAAATCCGCTGGTCTGACCGCAACTTCATGGGCAACGGTCAGACCCTCACCGTGGGCTCTTCGCTGTCCCCCATTCTTCAAAGCGTCACCACCACGTTCACCGAAAACTGGTTCCTCGACGAGCGGATGACCCTAGGGGGCACCCTGGGCTTCTCCCACTCGGTCAACGCCAAGATCGATCAGGACCTGACCTATCCGACGTACAAAGACAAAGAGATTCCCGACCCGTATGAGGACGGCGAGTACGTCTTCAGCAACACTAGGGTGTACAAGGGAGCGACCTATCAGGCCGGTGACCGGTTTCCCGAGGTGGCCACCGAATCCGACATTTCGACTTACGACCTGATTACCCGGTATCAATACGACCTCAACAATGGCACCACCAAGAAGAACGCCCAGATGAAGTACGACGCGTGGCAGTTTTCGGCGGGCGTCAACACGGGATATTCGTGGTACACCCCATGGGGAAGGTTTGGCATCGGGACCGGGGAAAAGTCGACCATCCAGCTGGTGACCTACGACGACGCGATCTATCGGCCTGACAACGTGGCCCTCCGGGACAACCTGAACGTCTGGCAGCTGAGCAACCAGTGGTGGACGAAGGGCACCTGGGACACCCGTGACATCGTCTACAACCCCACGAACGGGTTCCTTCTGGCCGAAACCGTCACCTTCGGCGGTGGATTCTTGGGCGGCTACACCCACTTCACCCGGTTCGATACCCAGGGCGAAGGCTACGTCAAGTTTGTGAGCTGGCCCGTGACCGAGCAGTACTCCTTCGACCTCGTGTTCAAGGCCCGCAGCGGCTTCAGCTTCCTCCTTCCTTCCACGGGAGGGCCGAACAGACTGGTGGTGGAACCGACGGATGAACTCTATATCGACGGAATGCTCTCGGGGCGCGGCTGGGGCTACCAGATGGGGGGCAAGGCCTCATGGACCTCGGGCGCCGAGATTCGAACGCCCATCCCCTACGCCGCCCAATTCCTGTGGCTTGACACGTTTGTGGACCACGCGCTTCTCATCGATGTGAACGCGGCCCCCCAGTATTCCAACCCGTTCACCCGACCCCTTCCCGTCCATCAGTTCTCCTGGGGCACCGGGCTGAGAATCATCAGTCCCCAGTTCCCGATTGCGCTCTACTTCGTCAAACCGTTTCGGTTCGACACCGCGGGCAAGATCGTTTGGACGAGGGGAGACGGGCTCTTCGGGAGGGAAGCGGACATGAAGCTTGTCATTGCTTTCGGAACAACGTACTAGGAGGATATCCATGAAGCGTGCCTTGATCTTCGTCCTTTTGGGCCTCATGGCCCTAGGAAGCCTCTCCGCCCAGCAGTTTGCCAAGACCGGCGTGGTCAACCTCACCCGGGTGAGCCAATTCTACAAGGACGCGAAAGCCAAGAGTCTTGAGGATATGAAGGCCGCCATTCAGAAGGACCTGGATGCCATGAAGGAAGAGATCCGTCTCTTGGGAGACCAGCGGGCGGATGCGGTGAAGAAGGGAAATTCGGCTCTTGTCCAGTCGCTGGACGCCAAGATCCAAACCAAACGGGACGCCTTCGTGGACTATGGCAGGAAGAAGCAGGAGGCCTTGACCGCGGCGGCGGACGAGCTCCGCAACGACTCCCAATTCCAAAAGCTTCTGCCCCAGGAAATCGAACAGGCCGCCATTTCCAAAGGGTTTGCCCTGATCCTGAACTCCTCAAATCCTTCGGTGATCTGGTACGGCCCCGACGCCGACATCACCGACGACGTCAACCAGCGGCTGCAGGTAGACCTCAGCCGCTAGTCTGACCTCTTCCCCAACGCGATCATCGGGGCCTTACGGATTTGAAGTCTAGTCGGGCTCGTCCTTCTGGAGCTGCTGCTCCAGGACATTCTGAAGGGCCGAGAACTTCCTCTCGTTTTCCGGGGAGAGTTCACTGAGGTTCTGGTGAGCGCTGAGAAGCACTTCGGTGCTGGGCGACTGAGAAGGCCTGAGGCTCGTCCAGCTCGTGGGTCCCTCGCTGGCGGGAGCGGTGACCACCGAGAGCAGTTTGAGTATCCCCAGGCCCCGGAGCAGCTTCAGACACTCCTCGCTCGGATTGAGGATGGTGAGAGACCGGCCGGTGAGCTGTTTGTAGCGCTTGTGGAAGCCTACGAGGAGACCCATGAACGTGGAGTCCATGTAATCACAGGCGGAGAGGTCCACGGCAAGAAGGGGAGGCACGGGAGCCTTGTTCAGCCTAGCCAGAATCACTTCGCGCAAATCTGTCGAGACTCCCGCTGTGATGTGTCCCTGGGCCTTCATATA
>JAHFSN010000471.1 GCA_023265735.1 Spirochaetaceae bacterium
CGTGCCGCAGTTCGAGGTCATCGAGAAACTGGCCCGGGATAGGGGAATCACCTATCTCGACAAGGAGGAGCTCCTCGACAATTCCCAGATCGTCGAGGCCATCCACGAGAACGTCCAGCACCTGGTGAACCCCCGGACGGGCTTCAAGAACTTCGAGCGGATCTACCGGTTCAAGCTGCTGCCCAAACCCTTCCAGGTGGGCGTGGAGCTGACCCAGAAGCTCAGCCTCAAGCGCAACGTGGTGGCCCAGCTCTACGCCAAGGAAATCGCCAGTCTCTTCAATGGAAAGGATGCCGACTAGGGCCGACGTAACCCGGGGCCTCGTCCTCAGGGGACCGGGCTTGGTCGACGTGGAACTCCAGGAACCGAGGTCCCCGGGGCCCGGCGAAGTGGTCCTGCGGACCCTCGTTTCGGCCCTGTCGGCCGGCACCGAAGGCCTGCTCTGGCGGGGGGATTGGCCCCCCGGAATTCCCTGGGAACTCCAGGGCCCCCCAAGTGTCTATCCGGTCCATCCCGGCTACGCCGCCGTCGGAGACATCGAGTCCGTAGGCCAAGGTGTCGATCCGAGCCTGGTCGGCCAGCGGGTCTTCGCCTTCGCGCCCCACGGCGAGAGGTCCGTGGTGGCGATCGACCGGATCGTGCAGGTTCCCGCCCCCCTGGACCCCGAAGACGCCGTGTTCCTGGCCACCCTGGAGACGGCCCTGACCGTGGTCCAAGATGGCGGTCCGGTGGTGGGGGAAACCGCGGGGGTGTTGGGACTGGGTCCCGTGGGCCTCCTGGCCGGCCTCGTCTGCGCGGGATCTTTTTCGACTGTCGTCTGGGACACCCAGCCCTTCCGGCGGGCCCGGGCCAAGGCCCTGGGTCTGGACCAGGTGAAAGAGCTCGGCGAGGAATCGTGCGACGTGGTCCTGGAACTGACGGGAAGCCCTCGGGCCCTCGACAGGGCCGTGGCCGCCACACGGTTTTCCGGCCGGGTCGTCCTGGGTTCGTGGTACGGCAGCCGGCCCGTGGCCGTCGACCTGGGCGGCCGGTTCCACCGGTCCCGGATCGAACTGGTGTCCAGCCAAGTGAGCACCCTGTCGCCGCGGCTTTCGGGGCGCTGGACCAAGGCCAGGCGGTTCGAAGTGGCCCTGGGGTACGCGGCCCGGTTCAGGCCCTCTCGGCTGGTGACCCACCGGTTCCGGCTCGAAGACGCCGCCGAGGCCTACCGCCAGGCCTGCGAACGGCCCGGGGAGACGCTCCAGGTGCTGTTTACCTACGGCTGAGGGCCGCCAAGGCGGCGAGGGATGGGAGCAACGCGGCGCCGTTGAACCGTTCGCCAGGGATGGGCTCGCCGCCCCACACGGTGATCCGGGCGGTCCGGGGTCGCTTCCAGAAGAGCTGGACCACCAGCTGGGCCACGGCGGCCGTCCATTCGCGCTCCGACCAGGGGCGCCAACGGGCGAACCAGGGGTCCACGAAGGGCCGGGCCCGGACCCCCGACACCAGAAAGGGCTGGACGGTGAGGCCGGGGACCCGGCGGGCCCAGAACGCCGTGCTGGCCGACCAGCGGGCCCAGGACGCCGAGGGGTCCTGCCACGCCGGGTCGGGCTCAATCTGACCTGCCGGGAAGGTGAGGAGGGCCCCGCCCGCCGCCAAGTGCGCCTCGGCCCGGCGGACCGTGTCCCCCGCGCCCCGTTCGGAGACCAGGAGGAGCCGGGGCAGGAGGCCGGGCAGGGCCCGGAGCACCGGGCGGTCCCGGGCCACGATCTTGAGGTCGGGGGTTCCCAAGAGGGTCATGAGGGCCGGCACGTCTCCCAGGCCCGGGTGGTTGGCCAGGAACAGCCGGGGACCCTGGTCCACGGGGACAGAGCCTGCGAACCGCAGCCGGGTGCCCAGTTCGGCCAGGAGCCCCGCTCCCGCCGCGGACCACTCGCCCCGGCCCAGGGCAGCATCGAACCGAAGGAGCTTCTGGGCCAGAAGGGACGACGGGGCGTCGAGGAGCCGCCTTACCGCGCTCGGCTTCCCCACCAGATGTCCCAGACCCACGGCCCTCAGCACGTCGTCGGTATTCAAATCCCTCAGAATTCTCAGCGCGGAAGAATTGGCTTGGATGGGCAACATTGGGTAAGTTTACTCCCACGAGGTGCCCGATGTATCGAATTGGACTGTCCCGAGCCTTTCGTGCCCGCCACTACCTGGTCGGATCGGACCGGGGCGAGGAGAACGTTCCCCACGCCCACCCCTACCGGATGGAGTGGGACCTCGGGGGTCCCGAGCTCGACGACGAGGGCTTTCTGGCCGACTTGGCTGTGGTGGGCCGCTGTGCGGACCGGCTCCTGGCCGACCTCGACAACAAGATCCTCAACGACCTCCCGGCGTTCCGGGGCGGAAATCCCACGGTCGAGAGGCTGGCCCGGTACCTCTGGGAACGGCTGGCGGCAGAAAGGGCCCAGTGGGACCCCTGGCTGCGGGTGACGACGGCCGAAGTGCGGGTGTTTGAGAGCGACGCCGAGTGGGGCGCCTGGGCCGCGGACCTGGGTCGGGCGTGACCCTCGCCCTGGTGATCCCCGGTCCCCTCGACCGGCGTTCGGGCGGCTACTCGTACGACCTCGACCTGGTCGAGCACTGGCGGGCCCAGGGCCACGGAGTCGAGGTCTGGAGCCTCTCGGAGCGGTCGGGCTTCGAGGCCCGGCGCGAACTGGCGGCCCGGCTGGGGTCGTCGTCGGCCGAGG
>JAHFSN010000472.1 GCA_023265735.1 Spirochaetaceae bacterium
CGTCTTGGCCTCTCGGCACAAAGCCCAGCGTCTTCAGTTCGTACTCATTCCTGGGCGGGTGGTTCCGGTGTTTCCTGGATTCCCTGGGCTTCCTGGACGCGGTACTTCATGTAGGTCACGAGTCTGGTCCGGGTGGCGAGGTCCAAGTAGAGGAACAGCAGGCCCGCCTCGTTGGTCCCCGTCGCCGTCAAGAACGCCTGGGAGGCCACGCACTCGATGGGGCCGAAGCCCCAGTTCTTGGTGCCCCTCTCCACAAAGGTCAGCTGGTAGATCGTCCGCTTCTTGAGGGGGCGGCCCACCTGGATCCGCACGCCCTCCAGGCTCACGTCGAGGACCTTTACGGACTCGTTGAACGTGGTCTTGGGGTCCTGGAGGGTGCCCATGGCGGCTTGCAGGTTGATCCGCGGGTACCGCCGCTCCCCGGTGAGGATAACTTCGTGGGGTCGGCGCAGGACCAGCCCGAAGTCCGGCCTCACGTCGGTGATCACCGTGGAACCCTGGAGGAACTTCTTGCCCACCGTGTAGTTCAGGTGGAGGTTGGTGCCCTTCTTGAGAAAATCGGGGATGGGAGGATGGAACTCCACCAGGACGCTCTTGCCGGTAATTTCCAGAACCTTGGCGCGGATCAAGTGAAGGTTCCCCGTCGAGGGAAAGTCCAGCTCGATGGTGTAGCCCTCCTCGAGGGGATAATTCTTGTTGATGAAATCCTCCACCTCGCGGTCGCTGGTCTTGAGCCGCTGGATCTGGTGGAAGAAGAACTCCGAATACTTCTCGAGGATGGAAGACGGGACGGCCTGGGCCGTGTCCTCGTGCTGGCGGAACTCGTTGATCATCTCCTGGATGATCTTCTGCTGAAGGGGATTGATGCGTCCCGCCACGGGCACGTACTTGGTGCGGGTGGGGACCATGTCTTCTTCGGATGCAACGTGGGCCTGGGCCTTGGCGGGCTTGCCTTGGGTCCGCTGGTACCGGCTGATGAGGAACCAGAGGACGAGTCCGATGCCGATGATCACCAGGAACGCGACCACGATGCCCACGTTGTCGGTGGCACCAGCCTTGGCGCTAAAGCCCTGGGCAAACTGGTCCTGCCAATTGCCCGATTGAAGAATGCTCATAGAGGGCCTCCGGACCCCTATTATCACTCGCTCTGGGCGAGTTTCATAGGGCTATTTTCAGGCCTCAATGATCCTGGTCGTGAAGGGAATCCTCGTCCAAATCAAAATCGAGACTCAGGTCGGGAGGAAGCTCCTCCTCTTCCTCTTCGTCGAGCATCTCGTCCTGGATAATTTCGTCCAGATCATCGAGATCGGGACCGAAACCATCCGGGAGCTCCGATTCGTCGGGGTCATCGTCTTCCCAGGAGTCATCGTCCAAGTCCTCCAGTTCGTCTGGAAGGTTCAAGTCGATATCGTCCATGGTTGCTCCTGGGGGCATTCTAGCCCAGCTTGACCAGTCTGTCAGGGCTTAACGGCTTCGGCGGAGACTTCGAGGAGGAACTCCGGGTTGGCCAGGGACGCCACGAGGGCAGCGGTGACCAAGGGAGGCTTTCGTCCCGCAAACACCGCCTGGAAGGCCCCGTAGCCGGCCCGGACGTCTTCCCCCTGCTTCAGGAACACCTGGACCCGAACCACATCGGCCCAGCCGCAACCCGCGGCGGCCAGGGCGGCCTCGAGGTTCTCTTTCACCTTCTGGGCCTGGGCGGCCATTCCGCCTGGGACCACCTTCCCGTCGGATCCGACGCCATTCTGCCCCCCCACCCACACCAGCGACGCCGAAGGGGGGATCACCGCCACGTGCGAAAACGCGGGACTCTTGTACAGACCGGGAACCTCGGGGTACTCGACCGTGCTCATGGACGCCTCCAGGGTCCCAAAGCTATCGCTCAATTCCCGGATCGTCCAGGGGACGCCCCGCCAACCTTGACAAGGGAGGATGGGTTCACTAGTTTGTTGCCTTAAGCAACACCGAAAGGAGCCCTTCTTTGACCGACCTGCCCCTCGTCCCTGCCCCCCGAAATTTCGTGCCGGCCCCGGGTACCGTCGAGCCTTCCCGGCTCACCCTCACCGAGGCCTTGGTGCCCCGGCTGGGCTTCGTGCCCGCCCACGGACCCGGCGAATCCTACGAACTGGAACTCCTTCCCCAGGGCGCCCGGCTCACGGCCCTTTCGGCCACAGGACTGGCGTACGGGCGCACCACGTGGAAGGCGCTTCAGGCCTCGGGGGCCCAGGTTCCCGCGGGGACCATCCAGGACGAACCGCGGTTCCCCTGGCGGGGACTCATGCTCGACTGTTCCCGGCACTTCTTTCCCGTGCCCCTCATCAAGGACATCCTCGACCGATTGGCGGAACTGAAACTCAACCGTTTCCATTGGCATCTGGTCGACGACCAGGGCTGGCGCCTCGAAATTCCCGCCTACCCCAAGTTCACCGAAATCGGTGCCTGGCGCACCGAGAAGGACGGAACGCGGTACGGGGGTTATTACTCTGCGGCCGACGTGGCCGAGGTGATCGCCTACGCGGCCCAGCGCTCCATCGTCGTCGTCCCCGAGATCGAGCTGCCCGGGCATAGCCTGGCAGCCCTCGCCGCCTACCCAGAACTCTCGTGCACCGGGGCCCCCGAGAAGGTAGAAACCCAGTGGGGCATCTTCGACGGCGTCTACTGCGCCAGCTCCGAGACAGGACTGAGGATGCTTGAAGCCGTCCTCAAGGAAGTC
>JAHFSN010000473.1 GCA_023265735.1 Spirochaetaceae bacterium
CAGGGACGAGGGCTTCGTTTCCGACGCGGGGTCAGACGTGGT
Organism: Spirochaetaceae bacterium; assembly: GCA_023265735.1. Classification (GTDB taxonomy): domain Bacteria; phylum Spirochaetota; class Spirochaetia; order JABEVK01; family JABEVK01; genus JAIFLN01. Next base: position 43 of record JAHFSN010000473.1, read on the forward strand.
GTAAACCCTGACGTAGCGGCAAAAACGGTCGAGCAGATCCCGTTCGAGGGCCTCGTTCCTTGCTTTTTTCATGGCGCCAGTTTACGCTTAGGCATCAATGATGTCAAATTGCGCCTTCTGGTCCGCCTCGGGGGAACTGCTGGCTGTCCATGGGGTTGGGCCCACCGACCCCCTGGCGACGTTTGGACCCTGGGCCGCTGCGCGGCGGTTGCCCTCGGGGCGCATCGTTGGCCTCTCCCCGGGTTTTCCCCTGCCCGAGACCGAGGTTGCTGGATGGCAGCTGGTGGCCCCCGGGTTTTCCCTTCGTCCCCGAAAACTGGCTCGGACGCCCAAAACGGATGTGGCCGTCGCCACGCCCCAGCCCGCCCTGGACGAGGTTTCGTCCCGGGTCCTCCCGCTCCGGATCGAGCACCCGAAGTTCAGCCTGAAGGCGTGGCCCACCTGGACCACCACCGTTCACCTCCTTTTGGGCGAGGGTACCGACGGCTGGTACGCCGCGTTGAACGGACCGGCCAAATCGAACCAGTTTCTGGTGAGGCTCGTCCCCCATAACGGACGGCTCCCCGGGCCGGGTTGGCGCAACATGCTGGCCTGGAGTCTCCACCAGCACGCCGGCGTGAGGCTGGTGCCCCTCAACGGACTGCCCACCGCCCAGGCCCTGGCCGCGGCCCCGGCCTGGGAATACCGCGTCGAAGCGGGACAGGGGGTGGAATCGGCCGCCTGGGACGTTCAGGTGCTGCCGGCCCGGCGCCTGCTGGAAGAATGGGCCCCTGGCGCCGCGGATCCCTGGCAGGCCACCGCCTGGCTGCGCTGGGTACGGCCCGGTGCCGCCGGTGCGGCTTCCCTCCCCGGTCCCGAGGGAGAGTTTCTTTGGGCCGAACTTCTGGCGAGGCTCCCGGTGGGCGACGCCCGGCTCCTCGTCCAAAACGTGCTGACCACCCTTCCCGGAGGCGTCGCGTCGGCGGCGGTCCTGTTCTACGACACGGTCACCCTGTCCGACCCTGACGGACGAACCTTGGTGCGCTACGTTCCCCTGGAGGGACTGCCGGTCGCCCTGCTTTCGACGCTGTTTGGGCACCGCGCTTGGCGTGAGCTGGAACGGGCGAAGCGGCTGCTCCCCGGTGCCGAGGAATCGCGGCAGCGAAGAGCCGAGGCCGCCGCAGACCTCGACCTCCGGCTGGCCGAGGGTCGGTTGCCCTGGTCCGACGAAGCCCTGAACCTGTGGCAGGTCCTCTACCGGACTCCCCAGCACCAGCGGCAGGAGGCGGAACTGAAGGCCTGGCGCGGGGAGGAACGGTGGTCGGCCCTCTTCTCGGGGGATCGCCTGGTCATCGAGGCGGTCTTGAGGGACCTCGACGTGACCGACGTGGCGCTTTGCCTGCGCGACGCCCCTGACCAGAGGTGGAGGCGGTTCGTCACGGCCCGGCGCGAGGCCGAGATCCGCGAGGAGCTGGATTTTTGCCGGGCCTGGGACGCCCGGGGCGAACTGACGGTGGAAAGGCAGCTCGATGCCTGGCAAACCTGGGACAAAAAAGTAAGGAGCGTACGAGCCAACGATGAAGCGTGACATCCTTGCAGGTCTAGTAGTGGCGGGGTTCGCCCTACCTCTCTGTCTGGCCTTTGGAGCCGCCACGGGGCTTGGTCCTGGGGCGGGCCTCATCACTTCCATCGCGGCCGGGGCCTTCGCGGCCCTCCTGGGGGGAAGCCGGGTTCAGATCACCGGTCCTACGGCCATCTTTATCGTGGTGGTGACCGGCATCGTCTCGACCCACGGTCTGGCGGGCCTGACGGTGGCCACCCTGCTGGCCGGGGTGCTCCTGGTGGCCTTTGGCGCCCTGAAGCTGGCCCCCGCGGTCCGGCAGCTCCCCGAGCCCATTCTGGTGGGTTTCACGGCCGGAATCGCGGTCGTTCTCGTCGTGTCGCAGGTGAAGGACCTGCTGGGCCTGGCCGGGGCCAACCTCCCCGTCGAAATCTTTGCCCGGCTGGGGGCCCTCGTGGGCCAAGCGGGCGGGGCCAACCTCGTGGCCCTCGGCCTGGGTCTGGCGACGGTGGCCGTGCTCGTGATCGCCGAACGGTGGCTGCCCCGGGTTCCCTGGGCCCTGGTGGCGGTGGTGGCCGGCGCGGTCGGAACCTTCTTGGGCTTGTGGTCTGTCCCCACCCTGGGGTCGGCGTTCGGCAGCCTGGCGCCCTCGGTGCGGCTCTTCGATTTTTCGGGGATCACCTTCCAGAGCCTCGTGGAACTGATGCCGGCGGCGTTTACCCTGGCGTTTTTGGGCGCCGTCGAGAGCCTCTTGAGCGCGGGGGTGGCCGACGGGCTTGTCTCGTCCCGCCACTCGTCGCACCGGGAACTCGTGGGCCAGGGCATCGGCAACGCCGTGAGCGCCCTGCTGGGGGGGCTGCCGGCGACGGGAGCCCTGGGTCGGACCACGGTCAACATCCGTACGGGGGGCAGGTCGCGGGGGGCGACCCTCGTCCATTGTCTGGTCCTGGGGCTGGTGTGGTTCTTCCTGGGGTCCCTGGCGTCCTTCGTCCCGTTGGCGGTGCTGGCCGGCATCGTCGTCTCGGTGGCCCTCACCATGGTCGACCTGGGGGAGATCCGCCTCATCCTCAAGACCACCCGGGCCGACGCCTGGGCCCTGGTCATCACGTTTTCGGTGACCGTGGC
>JAHFSN010000474.1 GCA_023265735.1 Spirochaetaceae bacterium
CCTGGGCGATCTGGAAGCCATGCTCCGATCGGCGGGTTTCCAGGACATCCGCATCCGGCCCAAGTCCGAGAGCCGGTCGTTCCTGAAGGAGTGGGCCCCCGGCACAGGGATCGAGGAATACATCCTTTCGGCGACCATCGAGGCCGTCAAGCCGTGATCTCGATCACGCCCGCGGGCCCCGACCATTGGGCGCCGGCCGTCGGGCTGGTGGGGCGCACGGGTCTTCCCGTAGAAGACCTTAGGGCCGGGGACCAGCGGTTCTGGGTGGCCCAGGACGGACCAGGCATCGTCGGAGTCATTGGCGTGGAAATCCACGGGAACACGGGCCTTGTCCGGTCGATGGCCGTCGACGAGACCCACCGGCACCGGGGGATTGCGGGCGCTCTGTACGCGGCCCTGGAGGAGTGGTGGAGCCAGCGCGGTCCCCTTGTTCTGCTGACGGAAACGGCCGAGGCATTCTTCGCCCGTCGGGGATTCCAGACCGTGGACCGCGAGTCCGTCCCGGAGCCCATCAAAGCCAGCGCTGAATTTCGGGAGCTGTGTCCCGTCTCGGCCCGGGCCATGGTCAAACCCGTCCGTGAGATGAGCTTCCGCGGCCAACGAGTGGTCTCCTCCCGTCAAGAATCAGATTCTTGAACAGAATCAAAAAGGAACGAGTACTTCTTTCCATTGGCCGGGAGCCGAAACCTCTCGTGCAGTTGACTGAGATTCTTTCCAAATTCTTTTTCGAGCTCCGGGCCCAATCGCTTCAGGATTTCTAGAATGTAGATGTCATGGATGATGACCTCGGTAATGGGCATTACGAGGCCAGGATGCGTGGTCCACGCGGCCCGGCTCCGGGATCCTAGGGACACCATTCCGGCCACAACAACGCGATCGTCAACGCTGGCCACAAGCCACCGTCCCCCATATTCCTGGGTGATCCGTTCCGGATTGTAGTGATGGTACACTTGGCCAAACCCGAGTTCCACCGGGCCGTAGGCGACGAGAGTAACCTGGATGCCTCGAGCCTGGGCGGCATGAAGGTCGTCCCTCAGTTCAGGAATATCAGCATCCCAGACCTCCAACAGAATCCGCTGTTCGGCCGACTGAATCATGGTTCGGACACGATGAAAAACAGACTCTCTCCCCGACAGGTTCCAGATGCTGTCTCCTGTTCCCTGCGAATGGGTGAACGATTTGAGCGATTCTTCCACGTTCTTAAGTCGCTGCTCGGACTGCTTTCGGCGCATCTGAATCATTTCGTCGGGAGACAGCGCCGCATACCTCGGCGTCTCCTCTTGGCTGACGGACAGGTCTCCTCGGGCGGCCATGGCCCCGAGCACCTGGTAGACCTTAGACCGAGGAATACCCGAATTCAACGAAATGGCGTAACCGGAAAGGGGTGACTTCTCGACCAGTGTCAAATACACCTTGGCCTCATATTCGGTGAACCCGAGCTCTTTCAGATTTGCGATCACTTTGTCTTTCATGGGGCCCTGTCCTGCCGCCATCGTGGAGTCCCCACTCGCTCCCGTCAAGGGGGGCGGTCGGACGGTTGACAAGAGATTCGTCGAGGGCTAGATATTTAGTAGCTACCATGGTAGCTACTAAGAAGAGGATCACCATGAAAGGCCGTTGGCACCTGCTTGCCTCACTGGGTGCGGTGATGATTTGGAGTACTTCGTTTGTGGGGACCAAGCTCGCGTTCTTGACTTTTCCTCCGTTCACGTTGGGTGCGTTGAGGTTTGTTTTTGCCACGGTCCTTCTAGGATCATGGGTCATCCTTCGGAAGGAACTGGTTCTTCCCGATAAGGGAGACCGGATTCCCCTGGTCTTGAGCGGACTTTTGGGAATTTCGCTCTATTTTGCTATGGAGAATTCGGGTGTCCGCCTGACTTCAGCCTCGACGGCAGCCCTGATTGTCGCCGTCTATCCCGTTATCACTGTCGCTTTGGAAACCTGGGTCTACCGTCGGCGCCCCCGCCTCTTCCAATGGACAGGGGCCGTACTCGCCGCCGTCGGGGTGGTCCTGGTGAGCTGGCCGGGAGCCGCGGGCTTCGAAGGGCAATCGACCTCGGTCGTCGGGGTCCTCATCCTATTGGGAGCAGGAGTTGTCTGGGCGTTCTACAACTTCGTGACGAAGCGCTTCGTCCATCGTTATCCGGGTCCTACTACTTTCTTTTATCAGGCGCTTATCGGAACGGTCTTTCTTCTGCCGCTCACCCTCATCGAATACCGTGAATGGCAGGCAGCCACCCCCGTGAGCCTGGGAGCGCTGTTCTATCTGAGCCTGTTCTGTTCCGTCTTGGCCTTTTTGCTGTACAACTTCGGGCTAAGGAAGATCTCATCTAGTACGTCCGTAACACTGATGAATCTCGTTCCCATCATGGGAGTTGCTGCTTCCGTGGTCGTTCTTCGGGAATCCCTTACGGTCTTCCAGATGATCGGGGGCGCTATCGCGATTCTCGGGGTTGTCGTCAGTGTGCAAGAAACAGAGTCTCCTCAGAGATGAAGACGACATTGTCCTAGGCCCTGGCTTTCTTGGCCGGGGAGCGAAGGCCACCGAGCCGCTTCTTGCGGTCGTTGTTGAGCTTGTCGAGGACCAGGGCCGTCAGGAGGATGCCGCCCTTGGCCACGTACTGGTAGAACGGAGGCAGCCCCAAGAGGTTCATCGCGTTCTGTAGGGTTCCCATGAGGAGCACTCCGACGATGACCCCCCGCAT
>JAHFSN010000475.1 GCA_023265735.1 Spirochaetaceae bacterium
GAGCTCTTCGCCCAATTGCCCTATCAGCTCAGTCCCGAGAGGCCCTACTGTGACCTCTATACCCTGCTCCCCTCGGTTCTTGACCTGTACCCCGATTGGACGGAGGACGACGTGAGGGCCTTTGTCGAGGAGAAGATGAAGGGCCGGCTGCACCCCGAAGAGGTGCTGATTCTGCGGGCCCTCTACGCTCGGCTCACCGCCCTCCGGGGAGAGTTTCCCGGCTGAACCGGGCTTTTTCTTTCCTTCCCGGCGAATCCTGAGTAGCCTTGAAGGAACGAGGTTCCTATGTCAAAAACTTTCAAGGCCATCGAGTTTGACTCGTACGGTGGTCCCGAGGTGCTCAAGCTCAAGACTCTGCCGCTACCGACCCCGGGGGCCGGCGAGGTCCTGGTTAAGGTTCGTTTTGCCGGGGTCAATCCCATCGATTGGAAACTGCGCAGCGGCGCCTACCAGGCCTTCATGCCCGTCACCTTCCCGGGAAAGCCGGGTATCGACGTCTCGGGCACCATCGAGGCCGTGGGACCCGGCGTTACGGATTGGAAGAAGGGCCAGGCGGTTTTCGGAGTGGCGAGGGGAAGCTACGCGCAGTATGCCCTGGCCCGGGCCAGCGACCTGGCGGCCAAACCCGACAAGGTCCCCTTTGACGTGGCCGCGTCCCTTCCTGTCGGAGCCCTGACGGCGTGGCAATTGGTCGAAGAAGCCGACGTGAAGGCCGGCCAGCGCGTTCTCGTCCAGGGAGCGGCTGGCGGAGTAGGTCTCTTTGCCCTGCAGTTTGCCAAGCTCCGGGTGGCCCACGTGGCTGGTTCTTCGTCCACGGCGAACGTTGAGTTCGTGAAGCACTTGGGCGCCGACGAGGCCCTGGACTACTCCCAGGGCCCCTTGCCCGTCAAAGACCTCGACGTGGTCATCGATACGGTGGGCGGCGCCGTTTTCGAGGGTTCCTACGCTCTTCTGAAGAAGGGAGGCGTGCTGGTTTCCCCCGCAGGGCAACCCAACGCCGAGAAGGCCCAGGCCCAGGGCGTCACGGCCAAGTACGTCAGCCGCGGTGCCACGTCGTTCTTGGCTACCATTGGGGAGCTGGTCGCCGACAGAAAGGTCGTGACCGAGATTCAGAAGATTTTTCCCTTGAAAGACGCCGCCCAAGCCCATGCCCTGAGCCAGGGGGGGCACGGGCGGGGCCGCATTCTCATCAGAGTCTAGGGACCGGGCGAGGACCCTGCCGGCCGAGGAACCAGGTGATCTTGGTGATTTGGTTGCCAACCCAGGCCAAACGTTCCACGGCCGGCAACGTGGCGCCGGTGGCAATGAAGTCGTAGAAGACGCAGACTTCATCGCCTTCGGCGAAGACCATCCGGACCCGGCTTCGGAATGCGGCGCCCATTCGGGTCTTGGTTTCCACGAACGATCCGGCGTCCCGAACGTCGGAAACGTTGCCATCGATCCTCAAATGCGGCGACAGGAAGGCTTCTACAGCACCCGACTTGTTACTGCTGCAGGCTTCCACGTACTTGAGGGATAGGCTCTTGTAGGTTTCTGGGGTGTGGTCCATGACACCAAGGTACTTTGGTTCCTTGTATTTGCAAAATTAATACTTTGCATTATTCATGAACTGCGCTAATGTTAAATTATGCTCGACTATCGGTTGGTGGAGGCCTTCGCCGCAGTCATCGGTGAGGGCGGCTTTGAGAAGGCAGGACAACGGCTGGGGCTGACCCAATCGGCCGTGTCCCAGCGGGTGCGCAATCTGGAAGAGCTCGCGGGGACCATCCTGGTCGTCCGGGAGACCCCGCCCCGGGCTACCCCCACGGGATTGCGGATTCTCCGTCACTTTGTCCAGGTTCAGGCTCTGGAGCAGGAAGCCTTTGGCTCGGCCCTTCCCGGGGCGGACGACCCGTTGGGGTCCGGGTTCTCCCGCATCACCCTGGCGGTGAACGGCGACTCTCTGGCTACCTGGTTCCTGGGTGCCATCGGCCCGTACTTGGCGGAGCACTCTCTCCTCGTCGATATCAAGGTGGACGATCAGAGTCAGACGATCAACTATCTGCGGTCGGGGGAGGCGATGGCGTGCATCAGCGCCCGCCAAGAGAGCGTGACCGGCTGCGTATCCCAGAGGCTGGGCTCCATGGAGTACCGTCTCTGCGCGGCCCCCCGTTTCCGGGACCGCTGGTTTCCCGAGGGCTACACCCGGGAGGCCGCGGCCCGGGCCCCCATCATCCATTGCACCCCCGACGACGATCTCCAGAAGATGGCCCTGGCCAACTGCTTCGGGGACGAGGCTCCCGCTCCGCCGGCCCACTACATTCCCTCGACTGAGCAGATCTTCCAAGCCGTCCTCTCGGGGTTTTCCTACTGCATGATCCCGGAAATCCAGGCGGCGGCCGAACTGGAGAAGGGGACCCTGGTCGAACTGGCCCCCGAAGGCCGGGTCTGGATCGACCTCTACTGGCACCGGTGGAGCCTCACGACGGCCGTGATGGACGAGTTCGAGGCGGAAGTGTTTCGCAACGCCGGCCAGTCCCTCGCGCGGGTCTAGCCGGGCGTTCTTCGGGCAGGGCCGCGGTGGGGTCTTCAGCTGTCGCCAAGGGTCCACCGCCACAGGTCAGGCTTTCCCGGGACCGCCTGGAATCCGACCTTGCGAAGGTACCGGGCGTGGGCGGGCACCGTGGCCCGGGCGAAAAAGGTTCCGGTTCCCGGCCAAAGGGTCT
>JAHFSN010000476.1 GCA_023265735.1 Spirochaetaceae bacterium
ACGGTGGTGGCCAAGATGAGCAACAAGCGGGTCTCCGACGGTGTGCTTCTGACCAAGGTGCTCGCGGCCGAGATCACCATGGGAAACTTGGTGCTCGACTACCGGAACCTGGCGCTTCCCGACGGGGTGCTCGAAGTACGCCTCGCGATGAAAATGTCCAACTGCCGCATTCACCTGCCCCCGGGCGTGCAGGTCGAAATCCGGTTGAAAGAGACCATGTCCACTGTCAGAGAACAGCAGGACTACGAGTTCGGTTCCCGCAAGCCTGTCACAATCCTGAAGCTCACGGGCGAGGTTTCGATGTCAACGGTGAAGATCCTGAGACGCAGCCGCTGGTCGCTGTGGTGGAAATCGATGATCGGGCCCAAGGCCGGGGACAAGAACGCCAAAGGAGAACTTCCGTGATTCCAGACCTGCAGCCCTGGCAATGGTCTCTCACCGCGGTGTCCGGCATTTTCATCGGCCTGACCAAGACCGGTATTTCGGGCCTGGGGCTGATCTTTGTCCCCATCATGGCGTTTGCGTTCGGGGCCAAGGCGTCCACAGGCGTGTTGCTGCCCATGCTCAGCATGGGAGACGTCTTCGGCGTCGCTTATTACCGGCAACACGCGGTTTTCAGCCACCTGTTCCGGTTGGCACCATGGGCGCTGTTGGGCCTGGCGTCGGGTGTCACGGTAGGCTCCGGCCTGCCCGACAAGCAGTTCAAACTGCTGTTGGGGATCATGGTTCTCATCCTCGTCGGCCTGATGATCTGGAACGAGACGCGGAAGGACAAGGAGAAGGTTCCCACCGGGTGGTGGTTCCACGCGCTGGCCGGTGTCACCGCAGGGTTCACGACCATGGTGGGCAACGCCTCCGGCCCGGTGATGAGCCTGTACCTCCTCTCGATGCGGCTGCCCAAGAATGAGTTCATCGGCACGTCGGCATGGTTCTTCCTGGTCATCAACCTGATCAAGATTCCCCTCCAGATCCTCTTCTGGCACAACATCGACCTCACCAGCCTGATCATTGACCTGACCGCCCTGCCGGCCATTGCCCTCGGTGCGTTCGTGGGCCTCAAGATCGTAGGGAAAATCCCCGAGGGACCATTCAAGGTGTTGGTTTTGTCCATGAGCGCCCTCACCGCGGTGGCCCTCCTGATATGACCGCTGCCCAGTGGATCGAGACCCTAGGCCTCGAACCCCATCCCGAGGGCGGCTTCTACAAGGAGACCTACCGGGCCTCTCGGCTCCTGGGAGGAAGAACTCCCGTCTCCACGGCGATTCACTTCCTTTTGCGGCGGCAGGATTATTCGGCGTTCCACAGGATTGCCAGCGACGAGCTGTGGCATCTGTACGCGGTGACGCCCCTGACCAGGCTGAGGGTCTGGCGGCTGACTCCCCAGGGGCACCTGGGAACGTTCCTTCTGGGGACAGAGCCCGCCCGGAACGAGTCCTTCCAGGACTGGGTTCCCGCCGGAGACTGGTTTGCCGCCGAGGTGGAGACCCTGCACGGCGCTCCCGACGAGGCGTACGCCCTGGTGGGCTGCACCGTGAGTCCGGGGTTTCAGTATTCAGAATTTGAGTTGGCCGACGGTGCCCGCCTGGCCCGGGATTTTCCCCAGGAAGCCGAACTCATCCGAAGGCTCAGCCGGGCGCCCTCAGCGTAACCACCGGACACTGATGGCAGAACCAACCGCCGTGCCGACGGGACGAAACCCAATGGAACCCATGGTCCGAGCGAGAAGTCAGGGCGCGCACCTCCTCCTCGGTGGGAAACCAGTACCTCGCCGCGCTGTCCCGGGTCAGGCTGAACAGGCTCACCTGGTCCACTGACCAGCCTGAGGCCGCCGTGGACCCGTCCGGGAATGTTTCGGCCCAGAAATCCCAGAGATCCCCCTGGCGAAGTCCTTCCCGGGTCGAGGGTAGGGCCATCCACAATCTCAGTTTCAGTTCGCTCACGGTGGCGATCCGGCCGGCAACCAGGTCGGCCCGTACCTGCTGACTAGTCTCCCGGACAGGACCCGCAACGTAGAGTCTCTGGACACAATGGCCACCGGGCCGCAGCACCCGGCGAACTTCCCCAAAGAAGCGATCTGCCGCCCCGGGCCAGGAAAGCAGCGGCAAGCCACCGTCACAGATCACTAGATCAAACGAGGCTTCGGTGAATGGCATGGCTAGCCAATCGCCCAGAATGGCATCGTCTGCAGGGCCGGGCCACACCTCTTCGATCATCTCCTTGGTCCGGTCAAGGGCGGTGACCCGGGTTCCGGTCGGCCAGGGCAGACCATAGAGCTCGGGGGTCACTCCCAAGATGAGGACCCGAGGAGCCCCGATCCCTTCCAGGAGAGGGAGCACGACTTCCTGGTACAATCCCAGATCCTCGCTTGACGGCCGGAGCGGCGGGCCGTAGGCCTTCCAGAGCTGGGCAGCGCCGTTCCAGATCCCGGCTCTCTGGCGGGACAGAAACGGTTCCAGTCCCCGGGCTAGGTTCGCAAGGGTGGGGCCGAAAACCGCTGGATCGTAGGCGCCGAGAGTTGGGGTCCGGTTGGCGTCGAAGAGCACGGGCCGCCCGTCCACCAGGACATAGTCGAACTTTCCGAAGTCAAACCCAAGTTCGCGCCGCATCGTCCTCAGTTCGTCAGGCACCGGAATGCCGGCTTCCCTCCGTACTACCGTGCTTGACTTGATCACCGGCTCCGTTGAGTAACTCAGGGAGTTGCTTT
>JAHFSN010000477.1 GCA_023265735.1 Spirochaetaceae bacterium
ATTCGACCTTTGACCAGGTGAAAGACACGAAGTTTGACGGTCTGGTGATCACAGGGGCCCCTGTGGAGAACCTGGAATTTGAGCAGGTCGACTATTGGAAGGAACTGCAGGCCATCCTCAATTGGAGCTCGACCCACGTGTTTTCCACGCTGCACATCTGCTGGGGCGCCCAGGCGGGACTCTACCACCACTATGGCGTCCCCAAGTATCCCCTAGAGAAGAAGTTGTTCGGGGTCTACCGACACGAGATCCTCGAGCCCCAGGAGCAAATTGTCCGCGGGTTCGACGAGGATTTCCCGGCGCCCCACAGCCGGCACACAGGCACGTTGAGAGAAGACGTTCTTAACGCGGGAGGGTTGCGGCTCGTGGCGGAGGGTCCCGAGGCGGGTGTCTACTTGGTCGTCAGTGAAGATGGACGCCGGGTCTTTGTGATGGGGCATCCCGAGTACGACAGACTCACCCTGAAGGCCGAGTACGAGCGTGACAAGGCCCGGGGGCTGCCCATTGAGGTGCCCAAGGACTACTTTCCCAGCAACGACCCGGCGGCCAAGCCTGGGGTCACCTGGAAGAGCCACGCCCACCTTCTGTACGCCAACTGGCTCAACTACTACGTCTACCAGCTCACTCCCTACGATCTGAACGAGATTTCTTCCTCGGTTTCCATTTAGGCTTGCCTTTGGCTTTCGACGTTGTCACCCTGACGTTCGTCCTGTTCCTCTCGTACCTCGCCAATGGCCTGATCTCGGCCATGCTGGCGTGGTCGGGCCGCTCGTTCCGGGGGGCTTGGCTGTGGGTTGTTGGTCAGGGGCTGATGGCCGCAGGGGCCCTTTTGATCTGCTTCCGGTCGTCTGTGCCCCTGTGGGTGTCGGTGGTGGGGGGCAACGGTTCGTACGTGGCCGCCTGTCTCGTCTTTGCCCACGCGGTCTGGGTGTTCCGGTTTCAGAGGCCCTTTCCCTTTTTGATCTACCTGGCCGTACCTGTCATGCTGGTCGGTTTCTTCCTGGTGGCCGGCCAGCCTTTTGCGGTTCGCACCTTGGTGTCCTCACTCCTGGTCTCCGGCGGCGCCTTCTTTGTCGGGGCTCTCCTCCTCTGGAGGCTGGAATCCCAGTACCGGGTCGCCAACAGCACCACGGCTCTTCCGTTCCTGGCCGTCGGCGTCGTGTCCCTCCTGCGGTTCTTCCTCAATATTTTCGAAACGGCCCCCCAGGATTTCGAACACCAAACTGCCTTCAACGTCTTGTATCTGCTGGGCGCCAATTTCGTGTCGCCGGTGACCCTCCTGGGATACTTCATGATGACGGGCATCCGCTTTGAGCAGACGCTCCGGCGCAAGGATGCTGAAATCGAGACGCGCAACCGCCAGCTGCTCGATTCGGCCCGGGCCAAGGACCTGTTCTTCTCCCTGGTCGCCCACGATCTGCGGGGCCCCATCGGGGGCGCGGCGCGGTTCGCCCGCAAGCACCTGCTCGGGAAGATGACGGGCCTAGAAGCCAAGCACGTCGAGGTCGAAACGCTGACATCGTCCCTGGAAAAGACCCAGGAGTTCCTGGAGAAGCTGCTCTGGTGGTCGAAGTCCCAGCTGCGGGACTGGGTTCCGGCCCTTCGTCCCATCGATCTGGGCGCCGCCTTTGCCCAGGCGGTGAATCTGGTGCGATCCGCGGCCGAGCCCAAGGAAATCTCCTTCGAGGTCGAACCAGGACCGTGGCCCGAGCCCATCGCCGACCCGGAATCGGTTCAGCTCATCCTCGTGAACCTGCTCACCAACGCGGTCAAGTTCAGCTTCCCCGGCCGGACGGTGCGGCTGAGCGCCAGCCAGGAGGGAGAGGTCTGCCGGGTGAGCGTGGCGGACCAAGGGGTGGGGATGGACCCGTCTACGGTGGAGCGGCTCTTCCGCATCGAGGACAAGCTCACGACCCAGGGCACATCGGGAGAGAGGGGGAGCGGTATTGGGCTTATCCTCACCAAGAGCCTGGCCGAACGAAACCTGGGGGCCATCACCCTCGAGAGCCGGCCGGGCGAGGGAACCACCGTTCACCTGTGGCTGTCTATGCGGAACCCTGAATCGCCTGGCTGATGATGGCCTGGAGTTTGGGAAGCTCGTAGGGCTTCTGGATGTAGACGTAGGGCTTGGTCTTGGACAGCCGCTCGCCCACATCGACCTCGGGAAACGACGACAGGTAGACGATGGGGGTCTTGTAGAAACCCCGGATCTGGGACGCCGAATCGATGCCATCACGGAAGCCGTGAAGCTTGATGTCCATCAGCACCACGTCGGGCCGGTTCCTCAGGAAGGCGGGCAGGACCATGTCCCCGTCGGCCACCACGTCAAAGACCGAATACCCGAGATCCTGGAGGTCTTCCTTCAGTTCGAGGGCGAGGATGGGCTCGTCCTCCACAATTAGTATTCGAGGTGAATTCTCCAAAATCTCTTCCCCTTCCGGGCCTAATGTACCCTGCCGACACCGGGTCGTCAAGGGCGCTTTTTGACATACAGGAGGACAACCATCATCACCAGCCCCGTGGGGATGGCAAACAGAGCCACCGCCAGTCCCCAGCGGTCGGCCAGGGCCCCCAGGGCCAGGGGCGCCGCCAGGATGGCCGAACCCGAGGCCAGGGTCGCCAGGGAACTTCCCTTGGCGGCCTGGGCTCCGGCGGCTTCCAGGGCGCGGGACAATCCCAGCGGGTAGAACGTGCA
>JAHFSN010000478.1 GCA_023265735.1 Spirochaetaceae bacterium
AAAAAGGTGGCAGGAACGGCGGATATACGGTATACCCTAGGTAACTGACGTCCGGAGGGTCCCTATCCGCGCTGCCATCCTTTTCCTCGCCCTGGTGGGCCTTTGTGGTGAACTCGTTGCGGAAACCGGCCCCGTACGGTCGGCCCCGGCCCCCCTTCCGAGGCCCGTTCCGCTGACGGCCCAGGTGCCCCGAAACTACGGGAAGATCCTCCCCAGCCTCGACGACAGGACCCCCAACCTCCGAACCTACGTTCTTCAGAATGGCGATACCGTCTCGGAAGTGGCCGACCAGTTGGGCCTGGATCCGACGTCCCTGTTGGCCTTCAACCAAATCAAGTCTCCCCGGATGCTCCGGCCCGGGCTGGTCCTGAAGGTGCCCGACCGCGACGGCATCGCGGTCCGCCTCGACCAGCCGTCCACCGTCTCGGGACTAGCCCTGCAGTACCACGTGTTTCCCGAGGCCATTCGGTTTGCCAACCGACTGTCGCCGGAACAGGAGGCCGTGGCCGGGGTGGTGTTCGTCCCCGGGGTCACTTACAGCCGGTCGGAACGCCGGGCCCTGTTGGGCGAGCAGTTCCTGTGGCCCACCATCGGAGGGCGCATTTCCTCGTTCTTCGGCCGCCGGAACGACCCGTTTACGGGGGCCAAGACCCTCCACTCGGGCCTCGACATCGCCAACTACATGGGGGCCCCCGTGCTGGTGGCCCGGGACGGCGTGGTGGTGAGCATGGGGTTCAACTCGGTGCTGGGCAACCACATCGTCGTCCGACACGACCTAGGGTACACCACGGTCTACGGCCACCTCAGCACGTTTGTGACGTCTCCGGGAGCCCGGGTCAGGGCGGGGCAGCTCATTGGCCGCGTTGGGGCCACGGGGTATGCGACCGGGCCGCATGTCCACTTCTCGGCGTACCATTGGGGGCGGCTGCTTAATCCGATGACACTGTTCGGCTAGGGCTAGGATCTCGCCGTTCTGGCGTCGTCTCAGTCGCGTGCGGTGCTCGGCGTACATGCAGTACGCCTGTGCTCCGTGCGCTCCTTCGACTTAGCCACAACGACGATCTCCGTCGCCCGTTCCACACGTGGCTTCGCTGCGCTCGCCATCTGGTTGGGAGTCGAGGCCATGCGGCTGATACCAGGTGATGGGACTTATTCGCCACCTGGCAGGTTGAGAGCTGGTTTCACGGCATCGCTTCGCTGGCCGCGTGGCTTGGGACCGGCTCTCAGTGTCTGTTTATTTTGAAGTGCCTCCAATTCGGTGCACAACTCCGTCAACGGCCATGAGACTCTAATTCGTTGCCTGGAAAGCCATCGTTCATGGCATTTCTTGGCGTCGAACCTCTAATTCGACGAAATGAGTCTGCCTAGATAGTCCCAATGTGCGCAAACACGCCAAGGTGGGCATCCAGACAGAATGGCGGGACAGGATTTCTTTCGAAGATTTGCTTTTGCCGAAACACTTTCTATCGGAAAGCCCGAAAAGCACCGAATTGGAGGCACTGACTATCCATTACGGAATCCTAGACCTCGGTCCCAGGCGGGGAGCAGACCTAGGGCGATGCCGTCGAACAGGTTTCCCTCGGAGATGCGGCCCGGGAACAGGGCCTCGAGCCTTCGGACGAAGGCCGGGATCTGGGACGAGCCGCCTACCCGGACCACGTGGTCGATGTCTCCGGCGGAACATCCGGCGCGGTCGAGGGCTTGGCGGATCAGGGTCTCGGCCTCGTCGACTCGGGGCCCGATGATGGCCTCGAACTGGCCCCGGGTAACGGTCTCGTGGAGGGCCACGTGGGGAGGCACGCCGAACTCGACCAAGGCCTCGGGATGGTCGGAGAGCCGGATCTTGGCCGCGTCGAGGACCTCGTAGAGATCGTAGGTGAGGTTCCGTTCGAGGAAGGCGAGGAGTCCCTGGAGCGGGGGCTTGTCGACGGCCTCGGGGAGGAGTTCGGGGATGAGCCGCTTGATGCGCCGAATCTCTTCGTACGGCAGGACCTTGAACCGGACCACCTGCCCGGTGACTTCGTGGGGCACCTGGAGGACCTGGCCGGTGAGGGTGACCAGGCGGCCTCCGTGGCCGAAGTGGCGCTGGATCCGCATCCGGGCCAGGTCTTCGTCGAGCAGGTACCCGCCGAGGTCGCGACCGACGCTGGCCGCCACTTGGATCTGCCCGCCGCGCAGATCGGCCACCGACACGTCGAGGGTCCCTCCGCCAAAGTCAAAGACCAGCACCCGCCCCTCCACCGAGCCGACCAGATCGACGGCGGCGACCACGGGCTCGGCCACAAACCCGACCCGGGCGAACCCCGCGGCGAGGAAAGCCGCCTCGAAGCGTTCCTGGAGGGCCAGGTCGACGGCCGGATCGGCCGAAAGCTCCACCGGGCGGCCGACCACCGCCGTCTCGTCCCAACCGGGGTGGGCCTCGGAGATCTTGTCGTGGAGCGCCCGGAGGTACCAGCTGACGATCTTCTCGAGGCGCACCTGGGTGCCAAAGAGGTTGGTCGATTCGATGCTGGGGTCCTTGAGGGCGAGCTTGAGGGCCTGGAACAGACGGAAGGGGGCGGCCCCGGAGACGGACCGGGCCGCCTGGGTGTAGGCCCGCCGGGCCTCGTGACCGATAAGCACGGTGTGCTTCTGGTCGACAAAGAGCAGGGTGGGGAGGGAAACCGACCCTTCCCCGAGGGGAAGCAGCCGA
>JAHFSN010000479.1 GCA_023265735.1 Spirochaetaceae bacterium
CACCCTCGAGAGCGCGGCCCAGGCCCTGAAGATCCTCCGGGACCGTTTTGCGGCCATCCCCCGGCCCGACCACGTGAAGGTGGGCTTTGGCCTCGCTTCGTCGTACAAGAACGTGGGCATCGGCGTCGGGCTGGCTGACGCGGCCGGGGCCATCGTCGAGATGGACACCGACGGCCGGGTCACCGTGCTGACGGGGGCCGCCGACATCGGCCAGGGGAGCGACACCATCGCCGCCCAAATCGCGGCCCAGGAGCTGGGTATTCCCTATGACCGGGTCGAGGTGGTGGCCTGCGACACGGGCCGGAGCCCCGACGGCGGCATGACTACCGCCAGCCGCCAGACCTACGTGACCGGAAACGCCGTCCTCCACGCCGCGCGTAAGCTCAAGGCCCGGCTCGACGCGGGTGAGAAACCTCCCCTGCGGGTGGTAGAGACCTACGTGCCACCGGCCACCAAGGCCAACGAGACCCAGTCGAAGACCGACCCCCTGGGCATTCACTACTCGTACTGCTTCGCCTCGGCGGCGGTGGCCGTCGAAGTCGATACCCAGACTGGCGCCGTCCGGGTCCTGAAGGTGCACCTGGCCCAAGACGTGGGCAAGGCCCTCCACCCCGTCAACCTGATCGGCCAGATCGAAGGGGCCGCCCTCATGGGAGTTGGTCTGGCCCTGACCGAGCAGTACGTGAGCGACGACACGAAGGTCATCACCAACTCGTTGGTGAAACTGGGGGTTCCCTGGCTGGGTCAAACCCCCGAAATCGAAGCCGTCTTCTGCGAGGTGGGGGACCCCGGTGGGCCCTACGGAGCCAAGGGCATGGGCGAGGTGGGCCTCAACCCCCTGGCCCCCGCCCTGTCCAACGCCATCTTTGACGCGGCGGGCGTCCGGCTCCAGACCCTGCCCATGACCCCCGCCCGGGTGCTGCAGGCCCTGGCCGAGGCCCGGTCGTGACCTACGAGGCCGTGGTCCTGGCCGCGGGCCGGTCGAGCCGGGCCGGCGCCTTCAAGCCCGCCCTGGACTGCGGGGGTGTGCCCCTCATTCGGCGGGTGGTCCGAGCCTTTGCCGGGGTCTGCCGGCGCACCTGGGTGGTCACCGGCTACCAGGCCGACCAGGTGGCGGCCCTCGTGGCGGGGGAACCCGGGGTCGAGACCGTGTACCACCCAGGCTGGGAGGCGGGCATGTTTTCTTCGGTGAGGGCCGGGGTGGCCCGGGTGACGGCCGACAGGTTCTTCGTCACCCCTGGGGACCTGCCGCTCATCGACACCGCCCTGGTCCGGGCCCTGGCCGACACCCCGGGGTCCCTGGTGGTGCCCGTTTGGGGCCACGAGGGCGGCCACCCCATTCTGCTCGACGCGGTTTGGGCCCGGGTCCTTGCCGCGGCCGATCCCGGTTCCAACCTTCGGGCCGTCCTGACCGGCACCCCCAGGGTGAGGGTTCCGGCCCCCGACGACGGAGTTCTGAGGGATATCGATACGTGCGAGGACTATGAAGAAATGAGAGATTTGTTGGGGAGGTCTTTGTGAGCAGTTTGAAGGTCATCGTGAATCCCGGTTTTCGGCCGGGACTTCCCGCACCGGCGAAGGATTTGGTGGATCGAGGTTCCCTCGACGAGGTGTTCCGGTTCCATCAGAGCTTTCCCCAGTACGCGGCCACTCCCTTGGCCCGACTTTCGTCGCTGGCGGCCCGGTGGGGAGTGGGCGAACTCTTCGTGAAGGACGAGTCGCTGCGGTTCGGACTCAACGCCTTTAAGGTGCTGGGGGCCACCTACGCTATCGGCCGGGTCCTGGCCCGGCGCCTGGGGACGACCCTCGACCAGTTGCCGTTTTCGGCCCTCCAGGATCCGGCGACCAAGAAGAAGCTGGGACCCCTGACCTTCGCGGCCACCACCGACGGCAACCATGGTCGCGGGGTGGCCTGGACGGCGGCCCAGCTCGGGTTCCCCGCCACCATCTACATGCCCAAGGGCACCACGGCCACCCGGCTCGAGAACATCCGCAAGCTGGGCCAGAAGGCCGAGATCACCGCGATGAACTACGACGACACCGTCCGGTGGGTGGCCGCCCAGGCCCAGAAGAACGGCTGGGAGGTGATCCAGGATACCGCCTGGGACGGGTACGTCGACGTGCCGAAGTGGATCATGCAGGGCTACTCCACCGTGGCCCGGGAGACCGTGGACCAGTTGGGCGATATCGTTCCCACCCACGTCTTTCTCCAGGCTGGTGTCGGGGCCTTCGCGGCCATCCTGGCCGCCCTCCTCCTGGACCGCTATGGAGACAAGGCTCCGCGCGTCATCGTGGTGGAGGCCCATCCCGCCGAGTGTTTCTACGAGTCCATCCGCCTCGGCAAGAAGACCGCCGTCACGGGCGACCTGAACACCATCATGGCGGGGTTGGCCTGCGGCGAACCCAATCCCCTGGCCTGGGACATCCTCAAGGACTGCGGCCAGGCCTTCGTGGCGGCCCCCAACGAGGCGGCGGCCCATGGCATGCGCGTGTTGGGCAACCCCCTGGCCGGGGACCCCCGGGTGATCTCGGGGGAATCGGGGGCCATCGGCCCCGGCGTCCTGGGCTGGCTGACCCAGAAGGCCGAGTACCGGCAGATCCGGGACGACCTCGGCCTGGGGCCCGAGAGCCGTGTTCTGTGTTTCAGCACCGAGGGGGACACCGACCCGCAGGTGTACCGCGACGTGGTG
>JAHFSN010000040.1 GCA_023265735.1 Spirochaetaceae bacterium
CACCCTGGGGCCCCGCCATTTCGGAAAGGATAGACGTCGAGAGCCCGGCGCCGGAACACACGTCGAGGACGCGCATGCCAGGGCGAAGACCCGCCATTGTGGCAAACCGGCGGACAACGTCGGCGTCGGTCTTCCATTCTTCCCGTTGAATCTCTTCCTCATTCTCCATTAGGTAGCTGCTAGGCATGGTCCAGTCCTTTCAGGGCGAATCGTACCACAAATCGCCGAGAGATGTGTCAGATCGCGAAGAGAACTAGGAGGCGAAGGTGCGGTCCCAGGCCGACCGGGCTAGCCTGCGAATCCGGCCATCGGTAGCCTTGAGGAAACTGCTGGAGTGATGGAGCAGATGGAGGGTGGCCAGGACATCACGCTTGAGTTTGTTGTGGTCCGAGCCCCAGCCAAAATCCTCGATGGGGCGGAGGAATTTCCAGTTGCCGGCGTTGTGGACCACGGGAATGGGACGAAGGGTATCCTCAAAGATGAAGACCCCGTTTTCGATGAGGAATCTTCGCCGGGCCGTGGCGAGAACGAAGTTGAAACCACAGGGGAGGGCGACGTATCCACGGGAGTGGAGGACCATATTGACGACCAATTGGTCGGGACCGAAGGCCGACTTGTCGAGGACAAGGCGATCCACTTCCTCGCAGAGAGTCAGGAAGGCATCCCGGGGGCCAAGGAGGAACCCCGCGTTAATCTGGGGTCTCAAGGCCGTGGTCCTTCGAATTCGGTCGATGGTCTCCCGAGAAAAGAAAGTCTCTGTGAGGAAGATGTCGAACCCCGAAATGAGGTCTTCGGGGACTGCCCGGAACTGCGGCTGATGGGCTTCGAACAGAGGGGCCACATCGCCCTGGAAGATCACATCACCGCCGTCCACGGCGAGGACTTGCTCGTAGGAGTGTTCCCGCAAGTCCTGTGCCATTTCTCGGAAACGGACCACAGCCACGTGTCCGTTGCGAAGGCACCGACGTACGCCCACGCTCTCATGTTCCAAGTAGTATCGCTGTGCTGTGGTCAGGCCGAAGTCCAGCACGCGCACGTCGATCTTCGACAGGTCAACAGAAGCTCTGAGGGATCTCAGCCAGTGATCGATGAGAAAGTCCCCGTACTTGGCGTCCGACGCCGTGTAGATGACAAATGGCTTGGCCATCGTGAGGTCTCCATGAAGGGGGAATATCGCGAAACATACTGCTCGAAGTTCAAGGCGTCAATCTCAGGGGGCGACTCTTGGACCGATACGGGGACAGAGCTGGCGACAGGGCGGCACAAAGATATGGGGACAGAGCCGGCGCGGCTTGGATTGAAGCAGGAACGCCTTCGAGTCTGTCCCACCGGGTATGAGAAAGCCACGAAGACTGGTGGACGGGGCTCGATACTACGTGACGGCTCGGGCCAATCGAAAGGAAATGATCCTCAAACCCGGCCCCATGAAGGCGCTCTTCCTGTCCGTGGTTAAGCGTGCTAAGGCCAAATACGCCTTTGATGTGGAGAACTTCTGCATCATGGGAAATCACTTTCATCTCCTGGTAAGACCGCGAGTTGGCGTCAGCCTATCCGGATTGATGCAATGGATCATGAGCGTCTTCGCCATGGCTTGGAACCGGCTTCACCACCTGACGGGCCATGTGTGGGGCGAGCGGTTCTTCTCACGGGTGATCGAGAGTTTGAAGGAATTTCTGCGGATCTTCCAGAATATCGACGAGAATCCCGTGAAAGCCGGCCTCGTGAGCCGCCCGGCGGACTGGCCCTTCGGGGGACTATGGCACCGGCGGACAGGTCAGCGCCAGATCGTGGATTCCCCGTCCCCGCTGCTGGAAATCCTATTCCCGGCCCATAGGCTCCTCGCCCTCGCACCGCCCATCCTGCGCTGACCCGTCCAGCTCACCGTCGAGCGAAGCGAAGGCAAGAGCTCCAGAATCACGCCCGCCGAGGCGACCTCTGCTTCAGCATCACCTCGTGCAGCCGGTCTGCTTGCAGCATGAACGTCTCCAGCCGGGCGCGAATAATCTGGCTGAAGGGGTTGCCGTCGCACTCCACCGACAGGAAGGGGAGGTTGTCGATGGTCTGCCTCAGCTCGCTCAGATCGACGGGATGGCCCGCCTGCCGGGCAGCCTCCTCCTTGCCGTCCACCGTCATTTCCACCGTCGACACGGCCTCGGTCATCCGGCTGTTCATGCAGCCGAAGGGCCCGACGTTCAGGACCCCACAGTACTTTTCGGCCAGCTGGTGAAGGGCCGTCCCCGTGGAAAGGCCCGGCTCGCCGGTCAGGGTGTAGGGGAAGACGTGCTTCGAGTGTTCCATGACCTTGGGGATGTCGATCATCTCTTTCTCGTAGAGCCCGGTCTTGGCCAGGATGTTCTTGACCTTCTTCTCGTGGTAGTCCTGGACGAAGTCGGAGGCCAGCATTTCCAGGTGGCCGATGAAGGTGGTCTTGAGCTCGTACATGCCGATGTCCCGCAGGAAGTCGGTGTAGCGCACCCATTCCGACACGGGGGCATCGAGGAGGACAAACCCATGTTCCGCCAGAAGATCCGGTATCCCCATGAGGCTGAAGTGGTCCCGGCGGACGAAGATTTCTCCCACCAATCCGATGTACTTGGCCTGGCTGATGGGAATGCGGGTCTGGATCGTGGCCAGGCGCTTGCCCGTGGCCTTGAGCTGCCGGTAGAACCCCACCTTGCGGCTTCCGTCGAGGCAGGCCTCCAGCTTGGCGATCTCCTCGTCCAGGATGGCCATGGCTCCGGTCCGGTCCACGGCCAGGGCCTTCACGGCGTTGCGCACATCGTCGATCACGTCGAAGGCGTACATGGACTTCACCATGCCCAGCCGGAACGGGAGTCCGAGGCCCGCGTACCCGTCATCGTTGGTGAGCTTGAGGGTGGCCACGTTGGGAAGTTTGAGCTTCTCCACGGTGGTCCTCAGCAGAATGTCGTACTGGCCGACCCGGCAGCACCCGCCGGCGCCCACGATGAGCATGACGAGCTTCTCGTTCGGGTCTTTGCGGTACTTCAGATACTTCATGAGCTCGCCCACGATGTTGATGATGGGCAGACACTCCTTGCTGGTGGTCACCGACCGGCCCAGGTCGAGGGCCTCGCGGTCGCACACGGGCAGGGCTTCGGCGTTCCAGCCCATGCCCCTCAGCACGGCGGCGGCCCCGCGGTTGAACAGGTCGCCCATCGACGGGATAACGAGCTTCACGCCACCGGCGTCCATCCTCGTCTTTCCTCCCTGGGAATCCACGAAGAGCGCCTTGCCCAGGCTGTCGAGCTCCACCGTGGCCATCCGGAACGGTTCGTTCACGAGCTTGCCCCGGCCCTGCACCTTCAGGTAGTTCTTGATGACGTCCATGAACGCTTCGATGCGGGTATTGACCCCGGCGTCGGCGGTATGGCTGTCGACCTCAATGGTGAGCGAAGGCTTGGTCCCCATCAGGTCACGGAAGTGCTGGACCATCATGGAGTCCAGGGCGCACAAAAAGTTGGTCAGGAAGCACCCGAAGAGCTGGGGATGCCGCTCGACGATCCGGGCGCCCTTGATGATGCGCTGGCCCATCTCCCAGTAGGTGTCCTTGTAGTTCTCTTCCTTCTCATATTCCAAAAAGTCGTAAGGGATGAGTTCTACGCCGCGGGAGGCAAACTTGGAGGGAACACCCTTGTTGGTTTCCTCGGCAAAGGCGTTGTAGGGGCGGCCGAACAGGACGACCGCCGTCCGGCTGGGGTCGGCTTCGAGCCGGTCGAGGATGCGTCGGCCCTCGGTCTTCATGGCGGCGAAGAAGGCCATCTGGGCTTCGACGGCCCTGTCGTGGGCCCGTTTGCCCTCGGCGGCGGTGAACCCCATGTCGGTGGCCACTTTCTGGAACACCTCCGAGGCGGTCTCCCACCCGCGCATCAGGTTCAGGGAGGGGGTCAGCAGCTTGGGGCCATCCTGGACGCCCTTGAGGTGGCTGGCCCGCTGGTAGAAGGGCTCACCTTGGACAAACATGCACACCGTTTGGTACTCAATGCGGTAGTCCTTCTGGTCGGAGACGTGGAGTTCCTTCAGCTGGGGCATGAAGATGTAGTCGGGCTTGCGGGTCAGGAGGTCCTCGAACATGCCCATGGCCACCTGGGCCGACAGGCAGAGGCTCGACATGGCCTTGTCGATGCCCGTCTGGCGCACGGTGTCGGGGAGGACGACCCGGCACCCCAGCTGGTTGAAGAAGGTCATGTAGAGGGGATAGAGGGTGTTGATCTGGAACGAGCGGTTAAGGCCCACCAGGGGAGCGTCGGCGGCGATATCGGTGCGCAGGGGCACCCAGGGGTGAAACAGCAGCTCCCGGCGCTTGGCCACGTGGTTGTACTCGGCCACGTCGAACTTCAGCCGGTGGAGCTGGTTGTAGTATTTGTTGCACGCTCCGCCGAAGGGGAACTTCTTGCCTTCGATCTCGATGGTGGAGATCTCGCAGCGGCGGTCGCAGTGCTCGGCCGCCCCGTGACAGACGAACGATTTCCCGTACGAGACCTCGCGGGACACCAGGGCCTTCAGGTCAAACTCCTGGGGAATGAGCAAACCCAGGTCGAGGAGGCTCTTGACCTCGAGGGCCACGCCGTAGGCCCCCATGAGGCCGGGGTGGGGAGGGACGATGATCTGCTTGCCCGTGAGGGCCGCCATGGCCACGGGAACGGCCTTGTTGTAGCACACGCCGCCCTGCATGAAGATCTTGTTCCCCGACTGGCGGAAGCCCTTCACCCGGTTCACGTAGTTGATGCAGATCGAGTACACCAGCCCCGCGATGATGTTCTCCTTGGAGATCCCCTCCTGGAACGCGGTGTTGATGTCGCTGGAGATGAAGGCGGCGCACTGGTCGGAGAAGTTGGGCGGCGTGCCGGCGGCCAGGGCGATGGGCGCAATGTCCTCCATCTTGACCCCCAGGGACTCGTAGGCCGATTCCTCGAGGAAGCTTCCCGTGCCCGCCGAGCAGGCCTCGTTCATGGCGTAGTCCGAGGCCACTCCGTTGGTGAGGAAGGTATACTTCGCATCCTGGCCGCCGATCTCGAAGATGGTGTCGACCTCGGGATCGAAGTGGGCGGCGGCCCGGGCGTGGGCGATGATCTCGTTGATGATGCCCTCGGTGCCCGCGTGGAGACCGGCGATGTAGCGGCCCGATCCCGTCACTCCCACTCCCACGATCTTCACCGACTTCGTCCCGATCTGGTCGACCAGGGCCTGGTAGCACTGCCGGGAGGCTTCGATGGGGCTGCCGTTGGTCCGCAGGTACTTGGCGCCCAGGATCTTTTCGTCGGACAGCCGGAACAGCACGGCCTTGGTGGTGGTGGACCCGACGTCGAGGCCCACCACGCACACGTCGCCGTTGCGGACGGATTCGAAGGGCAGGTCCTTGAAGTCGACCCGGCTGGTGAACTGAGACAGGGGCGGAAGGGTTTCGAACGACGAGGCCACGTCCTTGAAGTAGTTGTTCTTGGTGATCTCGGGCGTCAGCTTGTTCTTGAGGGCGTAGATGGCGGCCCCCAGGGCCTCGAAACACGGCGCCACCTCGGGAACTTCCACCTGGGGAATGGTCTGCCGCAAGAAGTCGATGACCACGCCGTTCTGGGCGGTACCGCCGACCACGAGCACCTTCTTGGCGTTGACCTTCACGAGCAGCTCTTCGATCTTCTTGGCGATCATCCGGCCCAGGCCCGCGGCCACGTCGCCGATGGGCTCGCCCTTGTTCAAGGCGTGGGTGCAGTCGGATTTGCAGAACACCGAGCAGCGTCCCGACAGGTGGTGGGGGTTGTCGCTCTTGCGGGCCAGGTCGACGGCCTCCTCAATTCCGATGTTCATCCGCCGGATCTGCTGCAGAAAAAACTCCCCCGTCCCCGAGGCGCACTTGTTTCCCGAACTGATCCGGCTCACCTTGCCCTTCTTGTCCATCTCGTAGACGAGGAAGGATTCGCCGCCCGCCGATACCACGGCGTCGAAGGTGCCCTGTTCGGGGTAGAGGAACTGGTACGCCGATTCGGTGGCCTCGGGTTCGATAATCGAGGGAAGGTTGGTGAGGTCCCGGAACTTGCGGCCCGTCAGGGTGACGTGCTTGCCGGCCAGGTCGTAGGCGTCGATGATACGGGTGAACGTCCCCTTGGGGTCCCCGTCGTGGGCTTCGATGACCTTGTTGACCACCTCAATCTTGCCATTTTTGTTTTCAATCTCCACGAGGGAGAAGGTGGAGGCCCCCAGACAAATTCCGACGGAACGAGTTTTGGGTTCGGCGTCTCGGTTCTTCACGATCATGCTTTCCATGGCAGAGCCTCCCGGGCTGCAAATTGGGGATCAGGCGTTGGGGCCTTCGATTGAATTCCATTGAGGATGAGGTCGACAAACTGGTTTTCGATGGTTTCGAGCACCTCGCCTGTCAATTCGGTGTCTTGATACCAAACGTCGAGAAAGGTGTAGAGGACGGCACTGCCGATGTATCGGGCAGCGGCCACGGGGTCGATGGGCCTGAACCGTCCTCGTTCGATACCCAGGGCAATGAACTTTTCGATGATGCCCTTCATCGGCGAATAGATCCGATGGAACATCGCTTCCTTGAGCCGAGCGTTGAATGCCGATTCGGCGTGGATGACCGAGATGAGTTCCCGGTTCTGGTGGAACAGGACGAGCCGGCCGTGGATGAACGCCTTGATGGCTCCTTCCATGTCCTTGCCGAGGTAGTCGCTGAGGACTTGGTCCATCGATTCGGCAAAAAGCTGGGGTGCCACGGTGTCGACCAGGTCGGCCACGAGTCCCATGAGAAGGTCTTCCTTGTTGGGGAAGAGCCGAAACATGGTTCCCACGGGAACTCCCGCGGCGTCGGCGATCTCCTTGGTGGTGGCTCCGTGGTAACTCTTGCACCGGAACACCCGAAGGGCCGCGTCGAGAATGGCCTTGCTTTTGTCGTCCCGCTTCATCGCGAACTCCGGGTGGACCAGTTGGTTCAAAATATGGACTGTTTAGTCCAGTAAACACCGGAAGTCTGAGAAAGTCAATAGGGATTAAGTTTACCTAACTTGTCATCTATTCGAGGGATGGTACCCTCGGGGTTCCCAGGGTTCGTCCTGCTCCAAACAGAGGGACTCCAGGGCTTCAATCTCGTCCCGGTAGTCGTCGACCCCTTCCCTCCGGGCCAGGAGGGAGACCACCTCAAACACAAAGGCCGCCTCCCCCTCGGTCTTCCAGTCGGCCTGCAATCGGGCATTGCCATGGGTTCCCAGGTCAAGCTGAAACCGCAGGCGATTCTCCAGGGCAGGCAAGTTGACGCCCCCCACGTAGAGAGCCCGGCCCGAGTTCCGGTGGCGGATCCGGAGCACGCCCATGGCCGGCTTGGTTTCGTGGTATTCCCGAACGAGGTCGCGTCGGGATTTCATGTCCACTCCGCCACGAACTCGGCCAGGTTTCCCGACCACCCCTCGGTGAGGAGTTTGAGCCTCATCCTGTCCCCCGCGTACAGGGCCCGGCTGGCCTCCTCAAACTGAGGTTCATTGCCGGCCACGGCCCAGAGAATCTTCCCGAGGGCTTCCAGGCGTTTCTTGGGCTGGGAGGCCTCTTCGGCCATGGCTGCCTCCACCAAGCGGCGCAGGGTTCCCGACGCCCGGGCCGGCTGGGCGTTGAGCCAATCCCAGTGCCGAGGGAGCAGGGTCACTTCGGTACTCACCACGCCCAGCTTGGGGCGTCCTGGCCCCGTTTTGACCGGGGCGGGGAGGGCTCGGGCGAGGACGTCCTCCAGACGGCCCCGCCAGTCAAAATCGTGCTGCTGCCCCGTGAGGTGATCGAACACCAAAGGGGGCGGCGCCGAGTCGCGGAACGGATAGGCGGCGGTCAGAACTTCCGCAAGGGTTCCGGTGGCCAACCGGCGTGTCCAGCGGAATGCGGTGTATTGGTCCTTGTTCATGACCAGATATTACCAGGGTAGAAATAAAAGATCAATATTACCATGGTAAAATCTTATCGGACAGACGTCCGACGGTTCAGGAGGAGGAATCCCAGTCCCGCGGCCAGGGAGGCGCCGATCGAGAGGGACCACAGTCCCGCCAAGCCCAGAAACTGGACGACCAGGCCGCCGGCCGCGGGCGCCAGGGCGAAGCCAAGGCTTCCGACAAAGGCCGAGTACGCCTGAAAACTTCCCCGAGCCTCCCCGGGGCTCTGGGCCGTCACGAAGTCTCCCAGATGGACGGAGAACAGAACCTCCCCCGTGGTCCAGACCACGGCCGACGCCACCAGTAGGGGGATGCCCGGGTGAAACAGAAAGACACTCAGGCCTGCCGCCACGAAAATCATGCTGCAGGTCATGGAGGCCAGGTTCGTCCACCCCTTGGTGAGCCGGAGAACCACGGGAGTGAGGACAAGGCACGTGACCGCGTTCACGGCCCAAACGAGCCCGAACACCGAAGGTCCCCGGGCACCGAAGAGTTCGACAAGCTGGATGGACTGGGTAAAGATCATCTGGCCGTAGACCAGCTCGTAGACGAGAAACAGCAGGCTGAAAGGAAGGAGAACCCGATGCCGAAGGAAGGCCGACAGGGTGCCCTTGGGCGCGGGAGCGGGTTCCGCTGCGGCCCGGGGCCCGGTCTTTCGGGGAACAAACCGCACCAAAACGAGCAGGGCCACCGCTGTGCTCAAACCGTCGATCCAGAACATCCAGCTCAGGGCGTGCTCAAAGAGCCATCCCGCGGCGACGGGGCCGATAGAGACCCCGAGGTTGATGCCTAGATAGATGAGGCTGAACGCGGCCCGGCGCGTCGATTCCTCACTGAGGTCGGCGACGAGGGCCGAAATGACGGGGCGCATGGCACCGACGAAGAAACCTGCCGCCACCATGGCCACGGCCGACACCAGGTGGGCCGGGGCGAACCCCACAGCGACGAGGAGCGTGCCGCTGGTCCCCAGGAAGACCACGAGGATATCCCTTCGTCCGTAGCGGTCGCTCAGGTGGCCGGCTACTAGGCCCCCGAGGCTTCCCAAGGCGGTGGCGAGGGTGACGACCAGCCCCGCCAGAGGCAGGCTGAAACCTTGCACCTGGGTGAGGATGAGGGTGAGGAAGGGAACGACAAAGTCTCCCATGCGGTTGATGATTTGGACGAAAAAGAGGGCCTTGACGCCGGCCGAGAGCCTGTTCCAGGAAAACATGCGGGCATTCTGGGGGAAATCTGCTATCTTGAACACCCATGATCCTCCTGGTCCTCGATATCGACCTTCGGCCCGACCAGGCCGAGTCCTCCCTGGCGTCCGTGGCCGGCCGCCGCTACCATTCATCCCTCCGGCTCCACCGCATCGTGAAGAAGAGCCTCGATGCGCGAAAAAAGGACAGGATTGCAGTGAAGTACAGGGCCGTCTTCGAGGCCCCAGAGGCCGACAGGACCCGGCTGCTCCGCGAAGGGGCGGCGGTGTGGGAACCCGAGGTCGCCGAGACCGTGCAGCCCGCCCACCGTCGTCCCCGAGTCGTCATCGTCGGCACCGGGCCCGCGGGGCTCTTCTGCGCCCTGAGGCTCCTGGAGCATGGCGTGGTATGCACCGTCCTGGAACAGGGCAAACCGGTGGAGGAACGGCATCGGGACGTGGAGCGGCTGCGGACCGAAGGGGTTCTGGACCCCGACAGCAACATCGTCTTCGGAGAGGGGGGCGCCGGCACCTACTCCGACGGCAAGCTCACCACCCGCATCCACAAGCCTGGCATCAGCTGGGTCTTCGACCGCCTGGTCGACCACGGGGCCCCGCCCCACATCCTCTACGACGCCAAACCCCACGTGGGCACCGATGTGCTCTCCTCGGTGGTGGCCTCGATCCGCCGGCGCCTGGAGGCGGGAGGGACAGAGCTGCTCTTTGGCCAGAAGGTCACCGAGATCCTCCGCCACGAAGGGAATGCCATCGGCGTGGTGACCGCCTCGGGCCAGAGGTTCGACGCCGAGGCGGTGGACCTGGCCTGCGGCCACTCGGCACG
>JAHFSN010000480.1 GCA_023265735.1 Spirochaetaceae bacterium
CCCCAAACCCTTGTGGTTTGCTTTGAGCGTGAGAAAGACTTTACAGCCATTCCCACCAATGTGTCAACCAGATTTCTCAACTCACGCTGATTTTTTTGGTCAGACCCATCGTCATCCCCCAGTCAGGCTGCCCTGACCCCTGGACGACGAACGTGACATTACCAAACCCCTCCCCCTCAAGTCAACTCCCTTCACCTAACTTTTTCTTCATCTGCGCCTCACAATCAGCCCTTCTTGAACAGCCTGATGTTTCGGTCCACAAGGTCCCTGTGGAACCGAACATGATCAATGTAGCTCTCGAGCCAGGATTCCAGGCTCACGGGGCCAAAGGTGCTGTGAGTGTAGCTGAAACCCTTCCAGTCCTGGGCCACGATGGAACGAAGGTGCTGGGCCGCCACCTTACGCAGAAGCTTGATCAGAGCCAGGGAGTCCGCTAGAGACGTGGCATGGTAGTTGAGTATGGGGGTCCACTTTTCTTCGTCGTAGCCGACCACGGGACCTGCCGGTTCCGCCACGGCCTTCCGGTAGCGATGGAAGGCGGCCACGTCCGATTCCATGAAGTGGACGACTTGTTCGTGGATGGTCCAAGCGTCCGCCGTGGGCCGGAACGTTAAAAGGGCCGGCTCCATCGACAGGGTATCGTCGAAGGCGCTGGCCCCTTTCTCGTATTTCTCAATCAAGGCTTCTTTTTCACTGATGGTCATGGAAGTCCTCCAGGATCAAATGATCCTGAGGATTCCTGTCAGGTCAAGCCCCGGGCCGACGTCTACTGGACCCTGGCTGCGGAAGCCTTGGTGATATAGCTGCCGTCAAATTCTTTCACAGGCTTCAGCCAGGCGAGGAACTTGCCCGCTTCGGCTTCGTTGGTATAGGGGCCCACCCTCACACGAACGACAGCCTGCCCGTTGACCGTGGCCGTGGTCAACGTTCCCTTGAGGCCCTGGTTCTCCAGCGCTTTGGCTGTGTTTTCCGCCTGGTAGCGATCCTTGAACGACCCCACCTGAATCCAGTACTCGGTGACTTTCACAGTCTTGACAGGTTTCGGAGCGGGTTTGGCTGCAGGGGCCTTCGCGGGGGCCGCCACGGGGACCTTGGCAGGAGCCTGGGCCACGGGGGTCGACTTCACCGTCGAAGGCTTCGCGGGAACCGTGTCCCCGGGGAAGGTTACCCCGGTACCGGGGCCCGGATTCTGGGGCGTTGGCGTCTTGGACTCGGGCGGCAGCGTCACGGTGAATCCCTGATCGTCGGTCGTTCCCGGTGCGGGGGTTTGAATGGGGGCGGTCTGGGGATTCCTGGTCCATTCGACGGGGTCGAATTCGTTGGGGAGCGGGGTGGCGGGACTCGCCGTGGTGCCTGGGGCCGGGGTTGCCACCGCCTTGGTTTGGTCCTTGGGGTAGAAGAAGAACAGGCCTACGACCACCACCAACGTCAGAGCCGCCAGGGCGACCAGAAGAATGATCATGCCTTTACTGTTTTTCATGCGGGTCCTCTCTCTCAAAAAGGATGGGAATCCGACTGAACCGGGCTTCCAACTTCCTTCGGGCTTCCCAGGGGGAACCCCTGTTATCCACCTTCAAAATATCGACATCTGCGGGGAATACCTGAGCACGGAGTTCACGCTGGGCCCAAATCCGTCCGAAAAGCACCACCCACGAAAGCCGGTCCCGACGGCGGGCCCGGAGAATCCGGAGCCAGAGCGGCGCCTCGACCCAGATAACCACGTCGCAAAGACGGTAGAGATTCTGCTTGTGGAGGAGAGGGACATTCAACAGAACGTGTCCAGAGATCCCCTCCAGCTGGCGGCGGATCTGCGCGGCAATCCACGGATGGGTGATGGCTTCGAGGGAGGCCAGGGCCCGGCGGTCCCAGAAGACGCGACGGCGAAGCTCGGCCCTGTCGCTGGTGCCCAAGGCGGCCTCGACGGCCTGCCGGTTGGCCTCGAGGGACTGGCGGCCCAAGGCGTCGGCGTCGATCACCGTGAAACCCCACTCGGGGAAATAGGCGGCCAGGGTGTCCTTTCCGGAGCACGTCTTGCCGGTGATTCCGACGATCAATGCAAGGCACCCCACGTGGGGCCGGATTCGATTCCCACCCTCAGGGGAATCGACAGGGGGAATGCCGCCTCCATCTCCCGGCGCAGAAGCGTTTCGACCGCCGCGACCTCCCCTTCGGGGACCTCAAGGAGAAGTTCGTCGTGGACCTGGAGGAGGATGCGGGCCTGCAAGTTCTCTCGCTTAAGGGCCTGGTCCACCTTGAGCATCGCCGTCTTGACGATGTCGGCGGCGCTTCCCTGGATGGGCGTGTTCATGGCCACCCTCTCGGCCGCCTGCTTCTCCACCCGGTTCCGGCCGGCGATGTTGGGGAGGGTTCGACGGTGACCAAGAATCGTGGAGACCTCACCCGTTCGTTCGGCCTCGGCAATAATGGTCTGAAAGAAAGAGTCGACCCCCGAAAATTCCAGTTTGTAGGCATCAAAGAAGGACTGGGCCTCCTTCCGCGAGATCTTGAGCTCGTTGGCCAAGCGGAAGGCCGACATGCCGTACATGAGCCCGAAGTTGATGGCCTTGGCCGCCCGGCGCATGTCCGAGGTCACCATGTCCAGGGGTACCGCGAACATCAGGCTGGCGGTCTGCCGGTGGATGTCCTTCCCTTCGCGGAAGGCGGCCAGAAGGTTGGGGG
>JAHFSN010000481.1:0-394 GCA_023265735.1 Spirochaetaceae bacterium
CCGCCAGACCCAGGGCCATGAGGATGACCCCGATGTTCTCGACGCTGCTGTAGGCCAGAACCTTCTTCAGGTCCGTCTGACCCAGGGCAAAGAGGATGCCCCCCAGACCCGTGAGGACCCCCAGGGCCAGGAGCGCCAAGCCCCACCCCTCCGATGCGACGGGGACCAGACTGGTCATCCTCACGATGCCGTAGATGCCCATCTTCAGCATCACACCCGACATCACGGCCGAGACATGGCTCGGGGCCTGGGCGTGGGCCCCGGGCAGCCACACATGAAGGGGCATCATCCCCGCCTTGAACCCGAAGCCCACCACGGCGAGGACGAAGAGGGCCGTGGCCACCGAGGCCGTCAGGGCGCCGTGGGGCTCCTGGGAGAACGAGCCGGTCTCCCG
>JAHFSN010000481.1:404-2671 GCA_023265735.1 Spirochaetaceae bacterium
GGCAAACAGGGCAAAGAGGATGAGAGTCCCCATGTGGGTGGCCACTAGGTAGATCCATCCGGCCTCGACCACTTCGGGCTTGTCGTTCTCCGCCGTGGCGGCAAAGAAGGCCGCGAGGGCCATGACTTCCCAGGCCATCAAGAAAAGGATGCCGTCCCGGGCCACCAGAACCAGAACCATGGCCCCGGCCAGCAGGCCGAACGAGAGACCCAGCCGGCGGGAATTCTCCGGGTGCTCGGGGGCCGGCCAGTATCCCAGCCCGTAGACGGCGCCCAGGGCTGGGACCACGAAGGCGGGGACCAGGAAGAGCGTTGTGAGGGGATCGAGGGCCACCGAGAAGCGGCCGAACGGCAGGGGCCACGGGCCATCGAGCGCGGACAGGCCCTCGAAGAGGGAGAACCCGAGCCCGGTCAAGCCCCCGACGGCGCCGAGGACCAGAAGCACGGCGCTCGTCCTCTGACCCGCCGTGCGGCCTCGGATTCCATAGGCGGCAACACCGCTGAGGGCCATGACACCGCAACCGGCCAAGACCAGTCCGAGGCTCACCATGCTCTGTCCCCCTTGAGCCGGCTCATCGCGCCAACCACCTGACCCAAAGGTCCTGAAAGGGAACGAGGGTCAACAGCAGAAGGATGAGGGCGACCAGAATGTAGAGGATGTACAGTTGGGCCAAGCCCTTCTGGAACCGATGGAACCACGTGCCCCAACGGTCGAGGCCACGGCTGGCAGGGGCCAGGACCCGGTCCAGGACCAGCTCGTCCACGTGGCTTTCCAGGGTCGACGGCTGGGGAAACGCCCCCTGGAGCCGGGGTCGGTGCTCCCGGGGCCTCAGGATGCCGTGAAACAGCTTGGTGATGGACCGGGCCAGGGACGAGGCGGTGTACTGCATCCTGCCGGTGGGTTGGACGTATCCGCAGTCCCAGGTCACACCCGGCCGAGCCCTTCGGAACCGCAGGACCCCCGCGACGACCCCGAGGATGCCCCAGATCCCCAACGCCACCAGGGCCAGGGTCCCGAGGGGCGCCAGGCTCGCCAAGGGAACCGAACCGGCGGGCCCGGGTTGCCACAGGGCAATGACCCCATCGAGGACGGTCGTCAGGGCAAAGGTGCCTGCCCCCAGGGCGACGCAGAGTCCGGCCAACACGGCCATGGGGACCAGAATCGACGGACCCGACTCCCGGGGACGAGGCGCTGGGTTCCGAGGAAGCCCCAGGAAGACCGCGGCGAAGACCTTCACGAAACACGCCAAGGCCAAGGCCCCCACGGTGGCCAGGACGGGCACCACGAAGGCCACGCCCAGTCCGCCCGAACCGCCCTGGGCCAGGGAGCCGAACAGTCCCAGAAAGATCATCCATTCACTGACAAATCCGTTCAGCGGAGGAAGGCCGCAGATGGCCACAGCCCCCACCAGGAAGAAAATAGAGGTCACCGGCATGGTCTTGGCCAGTCCCCCCAAGCGGTCGATGTTCCGGGTCTCGGTCTGCAGCAGCACCGAGCCCGCTCCGAAGAAAAGAAGGCTCTTGAAGAGGCTGTGGTTCCACACGTGCAGAAGGCAGCCCGCCAACCCCAGAACCACCCATTCGGCGTGCCCCGTCGCCCTCCCCAGCAGGGCCAGGCCGAGTCCCATCAAGATGATGCCGATGTTCTCAACGCTGTGGTAGGCCAGGAGCCGCTTCAGGTCGTGCTGGGCCAGGGCAAAGACCACGCCCAAGAGACCGCTGACGGCGCCCAGGCCGAGGACGAGGCCGCCCCACCCCGCGGGGGGCGCCGGCAGCAGACCCAGGATTCGAATGAGGCCGTAGATTCCCATTTTGAGAACGACCCCCGAAAGGATGGCCGACACGTGGGTGGGAGCGTTGGCGTGGGCCCCGGGCAGCCAAAAATGCAGGGGAACCAGCCCCGCCTTCAGTCCAAAGCCCACCAGGGCCAGGAGGAAGAGGGCAGTGAGCACCGACAGGTCCGTGTCCGCCGGCGCGGGGACCAGCTCGAAGGAACCGGTGACGGTCTTCCAGAGGGCAAAAAGGCCAAAGAGGGCCAGGGTCCCCACGTGGGCTGCCACCAAGTACACCAAGCCCGCCTTGCGGGTTTCGGCTTTTTCGTCCTCAGTAACCACGAGAAGGAAGGCCGAGAGGGCCATGATCTCCCAGCCGAAGAGGAACACCACGGCGTGATGGGCCAAAACCAAGAGCCCCATGCCGGCCACCAGGGTTCCCCAGAACGCCGTGGTTCGCCGGAGACTTCTTCGGTGAACTGCAGCGGCCCAATAC
>JAHFSN010000041.1 GCA_023265735.1 Spirochaetaceae bacterium
CTTTATGATCAGTTCCATGGGTGTGATCGGGGTCGGGTTGATCATGATGGGTTCCGGCGCGTGGATTCTTCCCGAAAGCTACAAGGACATGGTCAGCTCGGTGAGAGCGTATAACGACCAAACCTTCAAATCCCTCACCGCGGACCATTAAGGCTAGAATCTCGCCGTTCTGGCGTCGCCTCAGGGTCGCGTCTGTCCTCGACGTACTTCCAGTACGCCTGCGGGAGACGCTCGCCTTCGGCTTAGCCACAACGGCGATCTTCGTCGCCTAGATCTACGCGGGCATCGCCGGGATTCGCCGTTGGCGAAATCCCTGCTCGCCGGCTGGTGGGTTAGTCGGCTTTGGCACAGGGCTTGTCGAAGGGCTTTGCTTCGCTCGCCGGCCTCAGCCCTTCTTACAGTGCGACAGGGCCTGCTCTAGATCGTCCCTCAGGTCTTCGAACGCTTCGATGCCCACGGAGAACCTAAGCAAATTGTCGGTGACGCCGGTGCGGAGGCGCAACGCTTCAGGGAGGGCGGCGTGGGTTTGGGTCAGGGGGTAGGTGATGAGGCTTTCGACGCCGCCCAGGCTTTCGGCGTAGCTGATGACCTTCACCGCGTCGATGAGGGCCAGGGCCGAGGGGCCGTCGTGGGTCCGGAAGCTGATCATGGCCCCGGGGCCCGAGGCCTGGGCGTCGTGGACGGCCTTTCCGGGGTGGTCCGAGAGGCCCGGGTAGTGGACCGCCTTGACCGCCGGGTGGGCCCGGAGCCAACCGGCCAGCTTCCTGGCGTTCTCCTCCTGCCTGTCGATCCGGACGGCCAGGGTCTTGAGGCCCCGCATGACCAACCAGGCGTCGAAGGGACCCAAGATGCTTCCCGAGCTGTTCTGGAGGAACCGGACCCGTTCGGCCAAGGCGGGTTCCCGGGCGACCACGAGGCCGCAGACGGTGTCGTTGTGGCCGGCCAGGTACTTGGTTCCCGAGTGGACGACCAGGTCGGCCCCCAGGTCGAGGGGCTTCTGGCGCAGGGGTGACAGGAAGGTGTTGTCGACGATGCTGATGAGCCCCCGCTGGCGGGCGAAGGCCGCGAGGGCCTTCAGGTCGCTGATGCGCATTCCGGGGTTCGACGGCGTCTCGATGAGCAGGCCCTTCACCGAGGGGTCGTAGGCGGCTTCGACGGCCCTGAGGTCGCTGGTGTCGATATAGCGGCCCCGGACTCCCAGGGGGGTGAAGACCTCTTCGACCAGGCGCCAGGTTCCCCCATAGAGATCCTCGGAGAGCAGGACGGTGTCGCCCGACCGGAACAGGAAGAACACCGCCGTGAGGGCCGCCATCCCCGAGCTGAACGCGCAGGCGTCGGCCCCGTGCTCCAGGTCGCGGACTTCATTCTCCAGCCATCGGCGGGTGGGGTTGTCGGTCCGGCTGTAGTCGAACCCGGTCGACTGGCCCGCCCCGGGGTGGCGGAACGTGGCCGTCTGGTAGATGGGGGCACTGATGGCGCCCTTCTCGTCCCCCGAATTTAAGCCCGCCTGGGCAACTCGCGTTTCGTCTTTCATACAACCTCTCTAGGGATTCTCACGCGATGTCGCGGAGGAGGCGATGGCGCGGAGGAATCCGGTCAAAAAAACAGGACAAGGAAGAAGGAAATGAAGGGATGAAAAACCATCCATCCTTCCCCCTCTTCTCATCCTGCTCCGCTCCCTCCGCGTCTCCGCGCGAAATTCTTCCCAACCTTCCTACATCTTGGCCCGCAAGGGAGTCCACCCATTCTGGGGCAGCTTTCCCTCGGCCCGGGCACCGGCCACCAGGTCGTGGAGGCTGACCTCGCTGGCGCAGGCCACCCGTTCCATCTTGCGCATCGAGATGGCTCCCGTGGGGCAGGCCCTCTGGCATTTGCCGCACCGGATGCACTCGTTGCTGTCAATATAGATGAACGTCGCTTTTTCGGCAGAGGTCGCCTCGATGGCGTCGGTGGGGGCCCCGTCGGCGTCCCGGAAGATGCGGCTGGTGCGCTTGATGCAGGCCCGGGGAGCCACGTCGATGCACCAGTCGCAGTGGATGCACTTGTCCTGGTCGATCTCGAACTTGTAGTTGCACAGGTAGCACCGGGTGGCGTGGCTCTGGATGGCCGCGTCGGTGTGGCCCAGGGCCACCTCGTTGGTGGAGTCGACCCGGGCGCCCAGGTCGAGCAAGGGCATGGCCGGGGTGCGCTGCAGGTCGTGGTCCCGGGTTCGGCCCGTCTGGGTGCGGCTCTCGACCAGGTCGACGGTGACGTGGTGGGTCCGGCGCTTCTGGCCCGTCAGGAAGGCGTCGATGCGGTCGGCGGCGTCCTTGCCGTCGGCCACGCAGTGGATGACGTCGGAGCTTCCCGTCTGGAATTCTCCGGCGGTGAAGACGGTGGGGGAGGCTTCCGGCCTCAGGTCTTCAGGAAGAATGGACCAGTCGGCGTCCTGGCCGATGGCCACCACCAGGTGGGTGCACGGCAGGTCGAAAGTGCTGCCGGCAATGGCCTCGATGGCGGGCTTGCCGTCGCTGCCCAGCTTGTCGGAGAGCTTGTTGCGCTGGAAGGTCACCGAGACCACGGCGCCGTCCTGGGTGTTCACCTTCAGCGGGGTGGCCAGGGTCCGGACCTCGATCTGCTCGAACCGGATCTCGTCCAGCTCCTCGAGGTCGGCGGCCATGTGGTGCTCGGTGCGGCGGTAGGTGATGGTCACGTTGTGGTCGGAGCCCAGGATGCGGCGGGCGGCCCGGGCGCAGGCCCGGGCACAGTCGACGGCCGTGAAGCCGCCGCCGATGACCACCACGTCGCCCTCCAGGTGCTCGATCTGGCCCTGGTTGTAGCGCCTCATGAAATCGAGGCCCGGGAGGAGACCCGAGACGCCCTGGGCCAGGTCGAGGGCCTTGGGCTTCACGGTTCCCGTGGCCACGAGGACCGCGTCGTACTCGTCCTTGAGGCGCCGGATGGCGGCGGCGTCGACGTTCTGGCCCAGCTTCACCTCAATGCCCGACGAGATGATGAGGTCAATCTCCCTCTCGACCTGGTCCAGGGGGAGCCGGAACCGGGGGATGCCGTCGACCATCATGCCGCCCAGGTGGTTCTCCTTCTCGAGGAGGGTGACCCGGTGGCCGTAGCGCACCAGTTCCCGGGCGGCGGTGAGGCCCGTGGGTCCGCCACCCACGATGGCCACCCGCTTCTGGGTGGGAACGAACCACGGCGAAAGCGGAGGCGGAAGCACGGGGGTGTGGTCGGCCCCGGCGCGCTTGAGGTGGCAGATGTGGACGGGGCCCGAAACGTTGGTCCAGTTGTGCCGGCACGCGGTTTCACAGGGACGGGTGCAGACCCGGCCCAGCACCGAGGGGAACACGTTGTCCTCCAGGTTGATCCTGTAGGCCTTGGCGTGGTCGCCCTTGGCGATGGCGTCGATGTAGGCCGGCACGTCGGTCTGGGCCGGACACGCGGCCTGGCAGGGCACGTCCTTGGCCAGGGTCTTGGCGTCGAGGGCCGTGGTCCCCAGACCCGTGAAGAGGCTCAGCTCCCACTGGTTGGGGGCCTTCTGGTACTGGTACTTCACTGAAACACCGCCTGCTGGAAGGGTTCGAGGCCCAGCCGGGCCACGGTTTGGGTCAGGGTCTCGTCGGCGCCCCTGACCTTGAGGAAGGTGTCGAGGACGGTCTCCACGATCTCGGGGCAGTCGGTCTTCTTGAACTCGCCCAGTTTCAGACCGAAGGCCTTCTGGTCGCCGCCGATGAGCATCTCGTAGCCCTCGACGCTGCCGGTTTCCTCTTCGCGGATGCGCATGCCCCGGAACCCGATGTCGACGATGCGGTAGGGGCTGCACGAGTTGGGGCAGCCCGTGATGTTGATGAGCACCTTCTTGTCCACGGGCTTGTACTTGTCCTGGGTGACGATGGGGAGGAGGAGGTCGTGGAGGCTGCGGGTCTCGGTGACCGCCTTGGGGCAGTAGGTGGTCCCCACGCACGGGACGATGTCGCGGATGCCGAAGAACCCCTCGGTGCCCAGGCCCAGGGCCTGGATCTTGTCCTTGAGCTCCAGCACCTGGCCGGGTTCCACGCCGTGGATTTCGAGGTTCTGCCGGTTGTTGGTGTAGACCCGCTGGTTCCCATAGATTTCGGACAGCTCGGCCACCTGGCGGAACTGGTGGTGGGTGACCTCACCCCGGGGAACCAGCAGCCGAACCACGGCCTTGCCGTCGGTGCCGGCCAGGTCGTCGAGCTCGCTGAGGGGCCGGTCGGGGTAGGGCTTGCCGGTCTCCTCGAAGGGAGCGGTTTCGAGGTCGTCGGTGGCCTTGCCCTCTTCGGTCAGGGCTTCGAGGACCCAGGCGCGGACCTGGTCGATGCCGTGGAGGTTCACCACCACCTTGAGCCGCGACGTGGCCCGGTTGAACCGGTCGCCGGTGTCGCGGTAGGTGAGGGCCACGGCCCGGGCGATGTCGACGACGCGGTGCTCGGGGACGAAGCTGAAGAGCTGCTGGCCCACGTAGGGGTCCCAGCCCATGCCGCCGCCCGCGATGACCTGGAAGCCTTTCTCGGTCTTGCCGTTCCTCTGGCGCTCCACGGCCACCAGGCCCAGGCAGTTGATGTAGGGCTGGGCGCACCCGGCCCCGCAGCCCGACAGGGTGATCTTGAACTTGCGGGGGAGGTTGTCCAGGTCGGGGGCGTCGCCCAGCTCCTTCTGGAGCTTCTGGGCCCAGGGCAGGACGTTGGTCCGGCGGTACGGGCAGGTTTCGGCCAGGGGGCAGGCCGCCACGTTGCGGGTCACGTCGCCGCAGCCGTGCATCGTGGTGCTGGCCTCCTCGGCCAGGCCCCGGAGCAGGTTGGGCAGGCCGCCGAGCTTCAGCCAATGGAACTGGAGGGCCTGGCGGGTGGTGATGTTGAGGACACCCTGGCCGTACTTCTCGCTGAGGGTGGCGATGTTCCGGGCCTGGGCGCTGGTCATGACGCCCCCGGGGGTCACCACCCGGGCCATGTGGTTCCCGGCCTGGCGGCTGGAATAGATACCGTACCACTTGGCGATGGTCTTCTCTTCCTTGCTCATGACCCCCTTGCGGGCCATTTCGTCAAAGTCGAGGGTGAGGCCGGCGTCCTTTACTTCTTCCTCTTCGCTACGGAGGAGGAAGGTCATTTTACGCTGCATAAAGGGCTCCTTAGTCGTGGTAGAACAGCAGGGTCGAGATGTACCGCTCGCCGGTGTCGCACAGGATGGTGACAATCGTCTTGCCCTTGTTTTCGGGGCGCTGGGCCAGCTGGCGAGCCGCGAGCACGTTGGCTCCGGCGCTGATCCCCACGAGAACCCCTTCCTTGCGGGCCAGTTCCTGGGCCGCCGCGATGGCCGCCGCGCTGTCCACCCGGACCACCTCGTCGAGGATCTTGGTGTCGAGGTTGTCGGGGATGAACCCGGCGCCGATGCCCTGGATCATGTGGGGGCCCATGGCCCCGCCGGAAATCACCGGGCTGGTGGTGGGCTCCACGGCGGCCAGGAGGACCCGCGGATTCTTCTCCCGCAGGTACCGGCCCACCCCGGTGAGGGTGCCGCCGGTGCCCACCCCGGCCACGAAGATGTCGACCTTGCCGGCGGCTTCCCAGATCTCGGGGCCCGTGGTCCGGTAGTGGACGGCCGGGTTGGCCGGGTTGGAGAACTGCATGGGGATGAAGCTCCCCGGCAGGTTCTCGTGCAGGGCCGTTGCTTTACGCACCGCCCCGGGCATGCCCTCGGTGGCGGAGGTGAGGACGATCTCGGCTCCGTAGGCTTCCAGCAGCTTGCGCCGCTCGATGCTCATGGACTCGGGCATGGTGAGGATGACCTTGTAGCCCTTCACCGCGGCCACCCAGGCCAGGCCGATGCCCGTGTTCCCGCTGGTGGGTTCGATGATGGTGCCGCCCGGTTTCAGCTGACCGTCTTTCTCGGCGGCCTCGATCATGGCCAGGGCAATCCTGTCCTTCACCGAGGCCCCCGGGTTGAGGTTCTCCAGCTTCCCGAGGATGGTGGCCCCGGTCCCCTCGGCGAACCGGCTGAGGTTCAGAAGGGGAGTCTTTCCAATCAGTTCGGTCAAATCGTTCGCAACGTTCATTCCCTGTCTCCTTTTCACATCAAGGTCGTTCAGAATCCCTCAGGAGCGGCTCCGGAGCGTAGAAAAATGGCAGTGCAGCCCCGGGGAACGGTTCCCGAGGGCCCCGGAGCCATTTTCTTGTGCCGCAGAACCATTTCTCCGTGCCGCAGAACGATTTTCC
Organism: Spirochaetaceae bacterium; assembly: GCA_023265735.1. Lineage (GTDB taxonomy): Bacteria > Spirochaetota > Spirochaetia > JABEVK01 > JABEVK01 > JAIFLN01. The sequence continues at coordinate 6,228 of JAHFSN010000041.1, forward strand.
GATGCCCCGGAACGACTTTCCGATGCCGCGGGGTCATTTTTCCGGGGCAAAGAGTCCTCCTTGGGTGGCCTGGGCCATCCGCAGGGCGGCTTGGGGTCCGATCCACCGAAGGGTCCACCGGACCAGGGGCGACTTCCAGACCTTCTTCAAGGCTTCCAGGCGTCCCTGGGGGGGCAGCAGGGTTCGAAGCGCGGCGGTGAACGCCGCCTCCCTCTCCCACCGGCGGAACTTCGGCTCCAGCTCTTTCCGGAGCCGGGTCGCGTAGTAGGTGGCCTGGGCCTTGGTCGAGAGCCCCGCGATCAGGTGGTCGGTCTCGATGAGGCTCATGAACCAGGTGTCGCAGAGGTCACGGGTGTCGATGATGTTGCACAGCACGTGGTGCTTGTGGGCGGCGGCCACGATGCGCTCGTTGAGGGCCCGGTCGGCCAGGTCGCTGGTCACAAAGGTGGCTCCGGCCACCAGGGCGTCGAGGTCGGCGTCGGTGGCCCGGACGGGGTGGACGGGAACCCGCCGCTCGGTCTTCAGGAGGAGCTTCTCGGCCACCTCGGAGGGCTGGCCCGGGGGGAGGACGATCTCGGCGGCGGTGGGCACGGCTTCGCTGACCACCAGCAGCTCGTCGGCAAAGAGGGCGAGTTTCTGGGTCTTCTGGAGACCCTCTCCCCGTTCCCCGGCAAACACCACGGCCTTCTTGATGTCGACCATCAGCGGCATGTACACGGCTGGCCTCCTGAGGAAAGACGTTCGCGCGGAGACGCGGAGGGGGCAGAGGCGCGGGGGAAAAGAACAAGGGAAGAAGGAGAAGGCTCACACGGAGGCACGGAGAACACAGAGAAGAAAGGAAGCTTTGTCATAGGGACCAGGGGACGAGACCACAGGAACGAGCGAAGCGAAGTTCTTCCGAAACCGAAGGGTATTTTTTTCTTCTCTCCCCATGGATTTCCTTCGCGGCTCCGCATCCTCCGCGTCTCCGCGCGAGAGTCCCTTCCTTTCATTTCCGGCCTCGCAAATACTCGTCCCGGGCGGCCACGGCTTTGGCGGGCTCGGCGGTTTCCGTGGTGAACGCCGCGATCACGCCGTCGGTCCGGGCCACGGCGGGGCTGGTGAACGACCCGGGGCCCCGGTGCTGGGCCACGTTGTGCCACAGACCGCGGATCCGGCACAGCGCGGCGATCCGGGCGTTGGTCCCGTCGTCGTTCGTGAAGGCGTACACGAGGGCAGCCCCGTCGAGGTCCGATTCCTGGAACGGCCGCTCGTCCACCTGGGCCCCCAGGGTCAGAGCCAGGGTTCGAACCTCGGGGAGCACCTGGGGGGCCACGATGCGGACCACGGGCCGGCCGGTCAAACCCGAGAGCTTCTGGAGGGTTCCCTGGCCCCCACCCACGAAGAGAAGGGGCAGACCCGTGACGTCGAGGGTTACCGGGACCACCGTCCGGTCGGCCGAAGAAGGGCGGTCCGTCATAGCACGAAGTCCTGGAGCACTTCGGAGTCGGAGAGGTGGGCGATGATGCGCTCCACCTGGGCAGTTCGAGGAGCATCGGGGTCGACGGTGAGAGGGACAGAGCCCGCCAGCTCGGTGGGGCCGATGCCCACGGTGAGGACGTCGGCGGGCCGGGCCAGGGCCTCCAGCACCTGGCGCTCGGTGTCGTCGAGGCCCGCCAGGCTAGCGATGAACACGGCCCCGGCGTCGGTGAACAGGTGGGCGGTCTCGCCCAGGCGCCGGAGCACCTCGGGCCGGTCCTCCTGGCCCGCCTGGAGGCTGAGCAGGGCGTTGGAGAGGCCCAGGAAGTAGACGAAGCGTCCTTTCTCAAAGAGGGCCTTTTCCAGGGCCTGACCCACCTCGGCCAGGGGAGCGTCGGCGGTGCCGGTGAGCAGGACGAAGGTAGGCCTTTGGTTCCACCGGGCCGCCCGGGCCGACGGGGTGAGCATGGACCGGTCCCAATTCTGCTCGCGATGGGCCAGTTGGCGGTCCAGGAGGGTGTTCCCCGTACCCTGATCCGCTAGGACGATGCCGCCGCCGGCGATCTCGTACTCGTCGACCAGGACGAACCGCCCGGTCTCGGCGATGTCGGCCGCCAGGTCGAACGACAGGGGCTTGAAGGCTTCGAGGATGCACTCGCCCACCTCGTGCTGCTCCACCATCTCCTTCTTGCCGCTGGACAGGTCGCTGGCGTCGAGGACCTTGAGGATCTCGTCGACCCAGACCGGCACCTCGGCGGTGGCCAGCTTGAGCTTGTACTTCTTGCCCGTGACCAGGGGTTTGCGGCCCAGCCAGAACAGGTTGACCTTGAGGCGGTTGGCCGTCCGGGGGGCCGTCTGGCCGGCCCGGGTCATCAGTTCCCCGGGGCGGATGTAGAGCTCGGGGTCTAGCGTAAAGCCAATGGACTTGCCCGGGCCGACCTCGGACTTCGCCGGGGCGCTGAACTCCTCGATGGTCTTCACCCGGGCCTTTTTCAGGCTGGGGTAGAACACCACGTCGTCGCCGACGCGCACGGTGCCGGTTTCGACCCGGCCCGCGGTGATCCGGCGGTCGTCCCCCTCCTCGGTGAACTTGTACACGTCTTGGACGGGCATCCGGAACGCCTTCTGCGACTTTTCAGAAACCTGCTCCAGCCGGTCGAGCTCGCCCAACAGGGGCAGACCGGGGTACCAGGCCAGTTCGGGGCACCTCTGGGCCAGGTTTTTGCCGTGGAACGCCGCCGCCGGCAAAATGACGAGCGGTTCGATGCCCACCTGCTTCAGGAAGGCCCGGTACTCGGCGGCCACCGATTCGAAGATCTTCTGGTCGTAGTTCACCAGGTCCATCTTGTTCACCAGGACGATGACCTGCCGGATGCCCAACAGGGAGAGCATGGTGCCGTGGCGGCGGCTGTTCTCCTTGACCCCTTCCTTGGCGTCGATGACCAGCACGGCGGCCTCGGCCCGGGCGGCCCCGGTGATCATGTTTTTCAGGAACTCGATGTGTCCCGGGGCGTCGATGATGACGTAGTCGCGCTTGGGCGAGTGGAAGAAGCACCGGGCCGTGTCGATGGTGATGCCCTGGTCCCGCTCGGCGGCCAGGGCGTCGAGGAGGAAGGCCCACTCAAAGGGCTTGGCGCTGCGCTCGCATTCCAGGCGCACCTGTTCCAGCTTGCCCTCGGGCAGCGAGTTGGTGTCGGCCAACAGCCGCCCGATGACGGTGGACTTGCCGTGGTCCACGTGGCCGACCACGACGAGGGGAAAGCGGTCGGTCATGCGGCACCTCGGGAAGGAAGAATTTCACGCGGGGACGCGGGGAGGAAGAGGAGGCGCGGGGAAGACGAAGAAAGAAAAGAACAAGGAAGAACAGGAGAAGAAGAGGCAAAGACACAGTTGGGTCCAGACGCTACCGCACATTTCGAACCGTCTCTTCCCTCTGCGGACCCTGCGTCTCTGCCCGATTCATTCCGTGTCTTCTCCGCGGCATCGCATCCTCCGCGGCTTCGCGTGGAAATCTTCATCACATGTACCCGCCCCGACGGAGGCTTTCGAGGCCGCCGCCAGCTTGATCTTGGGCGCGGCCGGCGCGTTCGGCGATGTGGGCGAACTTGCCGGTTTTGAGCTCCTCGATGATCTCGGGGATGTTCCGGGCGTCGGACTGCACCTTGTTGGTGCAGGGGTAGCACCCCAGGCTCCGGTAGCGCTGGCCGTC
>JAHFSN010000482.1 GCA_023265735.1 Spirochaetaceae bacterium
TCGCTTCGAGCACCGTGGCCAGGAGAAAAAGGAGGAAGACGAAGGCTTTGCGGGAGATGGACAAGACGAACCTCGATTTCCTCCATTAGACGATCCGTCGGGCCGATGGTCAAGCCACGGCGACCCTAGGGACGGCTCGCCGTTTCCAAGAAGGTTAACTGAGCCGGGGTGAGCTTCAGCTGGGTGGACCGGACGAGGCTCTGGAGCTGCGACAGGCTGGTGGCGCTCGCGATGGGAGCCGTGACCCCGGGCCGGGACCCCAGCCAGGCCAGGGCGACTTCTGCGGGGACAGAGCTCGTTTCCTGGGCCACCTGATCGAGGGCCGAGAGGATCCGAAGACCCCGGGGGTTCAGATACTTGGCCATGCCAGATCCGCGGGCGCTCTTCGCAAAGTCCTTTTCAGTCCTATACTTACCCGTCAGGAATCCCGCCGCCAGCGAGAAATAAGGAATGACACCCAGAGCTTCTTTGACCGTCAGATCCTGAAGAGGCCCTTCAAAGGTGGTGCGCGAGTAGAGGTTGTACTCGGGCTGCAGTACCTCGTACCGCGGCAGACCCGCGTCGCGGGCGGCCTTCAGGGCGCCGGTCAGCTGGGCGGCCGACAGGTTCGACGCCCCGATGGCCCTCACCTTCCCGCCCTTCAGCAGCTTGTCGTAGGCTCCCAGGGTCTCTTCGTAGGGCACCGACGGGTCGGGCCAGTGGGAGAGGTACAGGTCAATATGGTCGGTCTTCAGCCTGCGCAAGGAATCCTCGGCGGCCTGGAGAATCCAGCGCTCGGACAGCCCCTTTCGCTCAGGAGAAAACTCCGATCCCACCTTGGTGATGAGGACCACCTTTTGCCGGTTCGAGGGCGCGCGCCCGAACCAGCGGCCCAGGATGGTCTCGGACTCGCCGCCCTGGTGGCCAGGGACCCACTTCGAGTAGATGTCCGCCGTGTCGATGGCGTTCAGCCCCGCGTCGACAAAGGCATCAAGGATCTGAAACGAGGTCTTCTCGTCGAGGGTCCAGCCAAACACGTTGCCGCCGAGGACCAGCGGACCAATTTTCAAGGGGGTGTTGCCCAGTTTGCGTTGTTCCATGGCGTGAAGATACTCAGGCGGTCCCCGAACTCCAAACCCTGGTCAGCGCCGCCCAAATTCCGTATCGTGGGACCATGTTCTCCTTCTTCCGGAACCGACGCCGCCGCAAGCTCCTGGCCGAACGACCGCTGAAACCGGAACTCTGGAACCAAGTGTTGGAACAGCACCCCATCCTGACCCGGCTGACCGAGGCCGAACGAGCGTCGCTGCGGGACCTGACCACCCTCTTCCTGGCCGAGAAACAGTTTGAGACCGTCCAGGGGCTCGAGCTCGACGAGGTCCAGAAGGCCAGCATCGCCGTCCAGGCCTGCCTCCCCATCCTCCACCTGGGCCTCGACTGGTACCAAGGATGGCGCACCCTCATCCTCACTCCCCGGGAATTCAAGGAGAAGCGGAGGGACCCCGACGGGGCCCTGGTCCACGAGTACGACGAAGAGCTGGGGGGAGAGGTCATGGAGCTGGGTCCCGTCTTCCTTTCGTGGAGGGACATCGAGGACTCGGGCTGGGGCGACGGGTACAACGTGGTCATACACGAGATGGCCCACAAGCTCGACCTGCGCTCGGGGGACTACGACGGCTGCCCTCCGCTCCACCGCGGCATGTCGTACCAAGAATGGGGACAGAGCTTCCGCCAGGCCTACGAGGACCTGCGCCGCAAGGTGACCCGGCTGGGCAAACGCGCCGAAAAGGCCCTGGCCATCGACCCGTACGCGGCCACCGACCCCGCCGAGTTCTTCGCGGTTTGCTCCGAGTACTTCTTTGAGGACGCGAAGGTGCTCTTCCGGGAGTACCCCGAGGTGTACCGTCAGCTCGCCCTCTTCTACCGGCAGGACCCTATCGGCGCCAAGGCGGCTGAAGGCTGAGGACCTGGGTGTAGACGGGGCAGGTCTCGTCGTGGGCCCCGGGCAGCCACCCGGTGCTCATGAGAAACTCGTTCACGATCTCGCCCCCAGTGAACTTGAAGGTCTTCTGGAACAGCTTGGTCCACTGGTCCTTGGTCAGCGGATGGTGGGCCGCCAGCCAGGCCGAAAACGAACCGTGGGACGAGCGGATGGCCACCAGGCGCCGGGCGTTCTCGATGGCCGCTTCGACCTTCAGGCGGTTGCGGATGATGCCCGTGTCGGCCAGCAGCCTCTGGCGGTCGGCCTCGCCGTAGGCCGCCACCACGTCGAGGTCAAACCCCGAATAGGCCCGGCGGAACGACTCGGCCTTCTTCAGGATGGTGAGCCAGCTGAGGCCGGCCTGGTTGATCTCGAGGACCAGCCGTTCAAACAGCCCCGCATCGGTCTCGATGGGAAAACCGTACAGTTGGTCGTGGTAGGGAACGTGCCAGACGTCTTCCGGGTGGTCCCGGCAGTAATCGCAGTAGCTCATGCGGTATAGTTTCTCCTATGAAGTATTGGCTGATGAAATCGGAACCTTCGGAAGTGTCCATCGACCACCTCGCCGCCAAGCCCGACCAGACCGTCGACTGGTTTGGGGTACGCAACTACCTGGCCCGCAATTTTCTGCGGCAGATGAAGAAGGGCGACCTCGCCTTCTTCTACCATTCGTCGTGCCCCGAACCGGGGATCGCCGGGGTGG
>JAHFSN010000483.1 GCA_023265735.1 Spirochaetaceae bacterium
TGCTGAAACTTTTGCACGGTTGACTCTTTGGGCCGGTTGGGGAATGGTTCCGTGAGGAGACCGAATGCCCCGCACCGATTCTGACTTGAAGGCCTGGCTGGCGGCCCGCACCGACGTGGCCCGGCCCTGGCCCACCCTGGCTTGGGTCTTTGGTTTGGCGGGGGCCGTGGCCCTGGTTGTCCAGGCGTTTGCGGTGGCCCGGTTTTTCTCCGGATGGATCTTTGACCACCGGACCCTGGCCGACCTGATGGTGTGGTGGGTGGTGTTTCCTGTGGCGGTGGCGGTCCGGGCCCTGGCAGGGTGGGCCAAGGAGGAGGCGGGGCTCCGGGCGTCAAGGAAGGTGCGCGAAGCCCTCCGGGCCGATCTGGTGGACCGGGTTGGTCAGCTGGGACCGGCCTGGATGGCGGGCCAGGCCACCGGGGCCGTGGCGTCCCGGCTCTTGGAGCAGGTCGACGGTCTGGACCCCTACGTGGCCCGGTACCTGGCCCAGCAGAAGCTGGCCGCCGCCGTCCCCTTGGTGATCCTGGCGGTGGTCTTTCCCCTCAGCTGGATCTGCGGCGTGCTGCTCCTGGCCACGGCGCCCCTCATTCCCCTGTTCATGATCCTCATCGGCATGGGCGCCCAGGCGGTCCAGACCAAACAGCTGCAGTCCCTGTCGCGGATGAGCGGCCACTTTCTCGACGTGCTGCGGGGCCTGACCACCCTGAAGCTCCTCGGCGCCCAGAACCGGCAGACCGAGAAGATCGCGTCGGTCACCGAAGATTTTCGGGTGAAGACCATGGAGGTGCTCCGGCTGGCCTTCCTGTCGAGCACCATGCTGGAGTTCTTCTCGGTGCTGGCCATCGCCCTCACGGCCCTGTACCTAGGGTTCACTCTCCTGGGCGAGATCAACTTCGGACTGCCGCTCACGTTCCAGACGGCCCTCTTCGTCCTCCTCCTGGCCCCGGAGTTCTACCAGCCCCTGCGCGACCTGGGGACCCTGTACCACGCCCGGGCCGAGGCCCTGGCCAGCGCGGGCCAGCTGAAGCCGCTGTTCGACGCGGCCCCGGCGGCCCCGGGAGGAACGGTGGTTCCCCCGACCAAGGCCCCTGGGCTGACCGTGCGGAACGTCACCTTCTCCCACGTCCCCGGGGTTCCTGTCCTCACCGACTTGGGCCTCGACGTGGCCCCGGGGGAGTCCGTGGCGATCACGGGACCCAGCGGGGTGGGCAAGACCACGCTGCTACGGCTCCTGCAGGGCCAGCTCGTCCCCGACCAGGGACAGATTCTGGTCGACGGCCGGCCCCTGGGCGACCTCGACCGCGAACTGTGGCGCGGGCGGATCGGCTGGATGAACCAGCACCCCCGGCTGCTGGCGGCCACCCTGGCCGACAACCTGAGGGTGGCCCGGCTCGACGCCACCGAGGCCGACCTGCGCGAGGCCCTCGCGTTCGCGGGCCTGGGGCCGTGGTTCGAACGGCTCGACCGGGGCTGGGACACCTGGCTGGGGGAGGGGGGCCGGACCGTCTCGGGCGGGCAGCTCCGCCGCCTGGCCCCCGGGTGAGGCTGAGACCTTCGATCCTCCTCCTCCTCGACGAACCGACGGCCAGCCTCGACGACGAAACCCAGGACGAGGTGCTGGCGGCCCTGGCCGACCTCAAGAAGGGCAAGACCCTGGTGCTCCTCACCCACCATCCCAAACCCCTGGTCCTGGCCGACCGGGTCCTCGAGCTGGTTCCTGGTCACCGGGGAGGCGACGAATGAAGGCCCGGCTGGCGGATTTGAAACCCTTCCTGGGCGCCTTCCGACCCTACCTCCCCTGGCTGGCCGGGGGACTCGTGCTGGCCGTGACCACGCTTCTAGGGTCGGTGGGCCTCTTGGGATTGTCGGGGGGGTTCCTCACGGCCACGGGGCTGGCCGGCCTCGTCCCCGCCACGGCGGTGCTGTTCAACGTGGTCATCCCCGCCGGGGGAATTCGGCTGTTTGCCCTGGTCAGGACCGCCAGCCGGTGGGCCGAGCGGGTCGTCAACCACGAGGCCACGTTCCGCCTCCTGGGTCAGCTTCGGGTCAGGCTCTACCGCAGCCTTGTCCGGCTGTCCCCAGGGCAGCTCGGCCTCTGGCACGGCGCCGAGGTCCTCAACCGCCTCACCCGAGACGTGGACCTCCTCGACAACCTCTTCATCCGCCTGCTGGTTCCCATCGGCGCGGCCACGCTGCTGATGGGCTGTCTGGTCCTCATGGCCTCGGCTCTGTCCCCGGTGCTGGCCCTCCCCGTGGCCCTGTTGGGCCTGGCCGGCCTGGTGGTCATCCCCCTGGCGGTGTACCTCACGGCCCGCAACCTCTCGCCCCGGTCCGTCGAAAGCCAGGAACGCCTGCGGCGCCACCTGGTCGACCTCGCAGAGGGACTGGAGGACTGGAGCCTTCACGCGCCGTCTTGGTTTCGCCAGAGGGACCTCGTCCTGGCCGAAGACCGCCGGCGTCTGGACCTGCAGATGCAAATCCAGCGGCGGGGTTCGGCGGCCCGGGCCCTGGTGGTGGCCTTGGTGGGCCTAGCCGCCTGGGGCACCATGGGCCTGGTCATCACGCTGCCCCCGGGGGGCCCCGACGGCCCCTGGTCGGTGGCCCTGACCCTCCTGGTCCTGGGGGCGGGGGAGGCGCTCCTGGGCCTGCCCG